>DATEFR010000001.1:0-8293 GCA_035280545.1 Burkholderiaceae bacterium
GCGGCATCGACCGGGAGCCGCGCGCGCAAGGCTGCGCGAACGGTCTCCGGCAGCTCGAAACGATGGCGCACACGCGCGCCCGGCGCGGGGACCGCGCCAGGGCTCGGGGCCAGCGTGTACGGCGTGGCGGCGGCAAGGCGGCGCGTCCAGAACGCCTCGTGCGTCGCGAGACGATCGACGGCTTGCGCAAAGCGTGCGTGCGCCTCGTCATCGAGCCCAGCCAACTGCGCACCGGGGCGCAGACCGCAGCGCTGCGTCAGCTCGTGCGGCGACACCGCGGCACCCGCCAGCGTCTGCAGCGCCCGCAGGCGCAGCGGCTCGGACGCGGTGGCCACGGTGATGCCGTCGGCGGCTATCGCCAGCACGGTCCCGGGCGCTGCCGGCGTCGCGCCGCTGCCGCCAGGCGCCACCTCGTCGCTCGCGATCGCCGCATCGGTCGCGACCCACCACTCGTCGCCGAACCGGCATTTCGCCACGGCCAGCGGGTTCGCATCGGGGCCGAAGTTCAGCGCGCGCACCAGCGCGTCGAGCTCGGCGGCCGGGCGATCCCAGGCGATCAGCGCCCCGCCCACCGGGCGGCGCTGCCGCGTGTAATAGCTGCGTTGCGCGTTGTCCTGCGCCTGCGGCACCGATGTTCCGGCCAGCAGCTCGTGCAGCAGCTCGGCGAACGATTCGATGGCGGCGTCGTAGCACTTGGCGGCCAGCGTGAAGGCGGTGTCGTCGGCCGCGATCGCGAACTCGCGCTGCTTCAGGATGCGCCCGGCATCGACCCGCTCGCTCATCTCGTGCCAGGTCACGCCGTGGGACGTCTCGCCGGCCAGCAGCGCCCACGAGGTCACGTTGAAGCCCGCGTAGCGCGGCAGCAGCGAGTCGTGGAAGTTGATCGCCGCCTGCCTCGGCAGCGCGAGCACTTCGGGCGCGCACACCGCGTGGTTGATGATGCTGAACAGATAGTCGAACGGCTCGCGGCCGAGGAACGCCGGTTGATCCTGCGACGCCGCGATGCGCGCGACGCCGTGCGCATCGCACCAGCGCACGACCTCGGGCGCCGACGAGACGACGCCGCGGATCGCGAAACCTTGACTCAGCGCGACCTCGGCGCATTGCACGAGCAAAGTCCCCTCGCCGATTAGGCAGCAACTGCGAAGCGGGATGGTGGTGGTCATGGGTCCGCCTTTTCTTGTCGAATTCGTGGTCCGTCCGGATGCCCGCTACGACCTGACGCGGTAGTTTTCGCGCGAGACCGCGACGAGCGCCGGCGCCGGCTTCGCGGCCGCCTGCTGCGGTTGCGCCTGGGCCTTGCGGATCTCGTCGGCGATGTCGGCGATCGTCGGCTTGGCGAACAGGCTGCGCAGCGACACGTCGACGTCGGCCATCTTGCGGATGCGCGTCACGGTCTGCGTCAGCAGCAGCGAGTGGCCGCCGGCTTCGAAGAAGTCGTCGTGCACGCCGATCTCGGCGATGCCCAGCATCTTGTGCCAGATCGCCGCGATCGAGCGCTCGAGGTCGTCGCGCGGCGCGACATACGGCGCGCTCAACGCAGGCCGAGCGGCCGCGGACGTTGCGCCGGTCGACGCCTGCGGCGATTCGGCATCGTCCGGCGAACCGCTGGCCGCCGCCGACGAGTCGGTCGCGGCGAGCCAGTCGAGCAGATCGATCGAGGACGCCACGATCTGCGGCCCGGTCGCAGCGCCCAGGATGCGATCCAGCGCGTCCATGCCCTCGGCCACGCGCATGCCTTCGCGGAACACCGCCAGCGCCGCCGCGGCTGCATGCGCGGCCGCCGCGCTCGGCACCGCGCTCGTCGTCGCTTGCGTCATCGCCAGCGGTTCGTCGACGCGCCGCATCACGAACTCGTCGATCGCGACGCACTCGGCGCCGTGCTCGTCGAGCAGGCTGATCCGGAAGACCGCGGTGCTGCGGTCGCCACCCGGCACGGACCGCACATGGCTGAACAAGCGCGCCGGAAGCGGCCCGCGCATCAGCACGCGGCCGTACGAGAACGGCACGAAGAAATCACGCGTGCGATCGAAGCCCGGGATCAGGCCCTGCGCCGCACCGGTGGCCATGTCCAGCAGCGCCGGGTGCAGCGGGTAGGCCTCGAGGTCCGCTTGGAATGCCGCGGCGAGGTTGAGCGCGACCAGCGCCTCGTCGCGTCCGTAGTGGATGGCCTCGAGATTCGCCCAGCGCGGCCCGAAGTCCATGAAGCGCTGGTCCATGGAGCCATTCAGCGACTCGACTCGCTCGCTGCAGCGCGACCGCAGCGCGGCGATGTCGGCACGCGGCGGCAGCTCGCCGCTCGCATCGACATGCACGACCTTGCCCGTCACGTGGGTCACGGCATGCGCAGAGCCATCGCCTGCCAGCGTGCTCGTGACCGCGAATTCGCCGCCGGTGCGCTGCAGCGTCAGCCGCAGTTCGCGCGGCTCGCCGGCCCGCACGGCGAACGGCGCGACGAAGAACACGTCGCGGATCTCGACCCAGCGCGGCCGCGGCGCGCCGCTCGCGGCCATCGTCGGCGCCGGGTCGGCACACTCCTCGAGCGCGGCGCGCGCAAGCTCGAGGTAGCCGGTGCCGGGGATCAGCGCATCGCCGCCGCGGATCACGTGCTCGCCGACGAGCCACTGCGCCGCCCGATCGAACGTCGTGACGAACACGGCCTCTGCGCCCGAGGCATGGCGGCGCGCCAGCCACGGATGGCGCGTGGCCTCGCCTTCGCCGTGCACCGCATGCGGCGCGCGCTGTGCCTGCTGGGCGCTGATGGCCGCCGCCATGCCCACGTCCTGCCAGGCGCTCCAGTTGATCGCGACGGTGCGCGAGCGCTCGCGCATCGAGCGCTCGTGCGCGAACGCATCCAGGAACGCATTCGCCGCGGTGTAGTCGACCTGGCCCTGCAGGCCGAGGATCGCGCTGACCGACGAGAACAGCACGAGGAAGTCGTGCTCGATGCCGCGCAGCGCCGCATCGAGCACCAGCGCGCCCTGCACCTTCGGCGCGATCACGGCCCGAGCCGACTCGCGCGACTTCATCACGATCAGCTCGTCGGCGATCGTGCCGGCGGCGTGGAACACGCCGTTCAGGGCGCCGAAGCGGGCGACCGTGCGTGCGACCACGTCGCGCATCTGATCGATGTTCGTCACGTCGGCGCTTGCTAGCGCGAGCTCGGCGCCTAGCGCCTCGAGCGCTTCGAGTTGCTGCAACTTGCCCGCCATGGCATCGCCGGCAGCGCGCAGTGCCGGCCAGCGCTCGCGTGCCGGAATCGACGTGCGGCCCACGAGGACCAGCTTGACGCGCGCGGCCTGTGCCAGATGCCGGGCCAGCTCGAGCCCGATGCCGCCGAGGCCGCCGGTGATCAGGTAGACGCCGCCTTCGCGCAGCCAGTCGCGCCGAGCCGGTTGCGGCAGCACCGCCGGTTCGAAGCGCTGCACCCAGCGCTCGGCACCGCGCCACGCGACGATGCGCTCGGCGGGCGGCGCCGCGAGCTCGGTGCTCAGTTGGTCGAGCAGGCGTTGTTCCTGCCACGAGCCGGCCGATGGCACGACGACATCGACCACGCGCGTCTTGATCAGCGCAAACTCGCGCGGGATCACGCGGCACGGCCCGAGCAGCAGCGCCTTCGTCGGGACCAGCGGCAACGACTCGCCGGCCAGCTGCTGCATGCCGCTGGCGACGACGGTCAGGTCGAATGCGCCGTCATCGTTGGCCAGCGCTTGCGCGAGGAACAGCAGGCTGTCGAAGTAGCGCGCGTCGTCGATCTCGGCCGCGCCGTTCGCCGGCGCCTCGCCCAACGCCCACAGATGCAGGACCCGACTCGGGAGGCGGCCCTGCAAAGCACGCACGAGCTGGTCGTAGTCGCCGCGTTCGTGCGGCCGCAGGCTGTATGAACGGGGCCCGCTCTGCGCGAAAGCCGCACCTGCCTGGACGACGATCGCGCCGGGCAGCCGCGCGGCGAGCCGTTCGGCGAAGCCGCCGGCATCGGCGAACACGAGCCAGCCGCGATCGGCCGCCGTCGTCGGCTGCGTGGTCGGCGGGAGCGCGCGGCGCCACGCCGGCAGATGGAACCAGTCGCCCACATCGGGCTTCTTGCGCAGCGTCGCGTCGTGCCGCGATTGAGCCGCCGCATGCACCAGCGGGTTGCCGGCCGCGATCCAATGGCGCTTGCGCTCGAACGGGTAGGTCGGCAACGGCACGCGCAAGCGCCGCACGCCGCCGTGCAGTGCGGGCCAATCGGGTGCGATGCCGCAGAGCCAGATCTTGCCGACGGTGTTGAACAGGAACGCGAGGTCGGACCCCGCTTCCTTCGGATGGCGCAGCGTCGACAGCGCGTTCATCGGCTTCGCCGGCTGCTGGCGCGCGAGGCTGGAAAGCGTGCGCCCCGGGCCGACTTCGAGCAGCACACGATTCGGATCGACGAGCAGCTCGGCCAGCCCGTCGGAGAAGCGCACCGTGTGACGCAGATGCCGGACCCAGTAACCCGGATCGGTGGCCTCCGCGGCGCTGATCCAGCGGCCCGTCAGGTTCGACAGGTACGGAAGCGTCGGCGGCTCGAACGCGATGCCGCGGCAGAAGCGCTCGAACTCCGGCAGGATCGCGTCGAGCATCTCCGAGTGCGCCGCCACCGCGATGTGGATGCGCGTCGCGTCGATCTCGCGCGCGGCCAGGCGCTGCTCGGTCGCGGCGATCGCCTCCACGGGGCCGGAGACGACGCACAGCTCGGGCGCGTTGATCGCCGCGAACGACAGCCCGGGGGCCATGAGCTCGCGCGCCTGCGCCTCGGCCAACGACACGCTCAGCATGCCGCCGGCGGGCACCTGCTCGAACAGCCGCCCGCGCAGCGCCACCAGTTCCATCCCGGTGCGGTACGAGAACACGCCCGCCAGGCAGGCCGCGACGTACTCGCCCATGCTGTGGCCGATCATCGCCGCCGGCTGGATGCCCCACGACATCAGCAGCCGCGCCAGCGCATATTCGGTCGCGAACAGCGCCGGCAGCGCAAGCGACGGTCGTTCGAGCCGTTCGGTCGCATCGGTCTCGGCGCCGGCAGCCGGGAACATCAGCGTGCGCAGATCGAGGTCCAGGCTCGCGCGCACGGCCTCGCAGCACTGGTCGATGGCCTCGCGATAGACCGGCTCGGTTGCGTACAGCTCGGCGCCCATGCCCGCGTACTGCGCGCCGCCGCCCGGGAACATGAAGACCACCGAGGCATCGCCCTTGGTCGCGGCATGCGCCGTGAACACGCGCTTCGGGTCGCCCGTGCGCAACGCCTGGGCCGCGTCGGCCGCATCGCGGGCCGCGAGCACGCGCCGGTGCGCGAACGCGCGGCGGCCGGTCTGCAGCGTGAACGCGACATCGGCCAGCGCGAGTTGCGGATGCTGCGCCAGATGGTCGGCCAGCCGCGCGCTGGCGCGGTCCAGTGCGGCTTCGCTCTTCGCCGACAGCGTCAGCAACTGCCACGCGCGCGCCGGTCCGCCGGGCTTCGACGGCGGCGCCTCCTCGAGCACCGCGTGCACGTTGGTGCCGCCGGCACCCAGCGCGGTGACGCCGGCGCGCCGCGGCATGCCCGGCGCGCTGGCCCAGTCGGCGAGCCGGGTGTTGACGAAGAACGGGCTGTTCGCGAAATCGATCTGCGGGTTCGGCGCGCTGTAGTGGAGGCTGGGTGGAATCTGCCGATGCGCGAGCGCGAGCGCCGTCTTGATGAAACCGGCGACGCCGGCCGCCTCGCCCAGATGCCCGAGGTTGGACTTCAACGAGCCGATCGCGCAGTAGCCGTTGCGATCGGGGTGCTCGCCGCCCGCGCGATAGGCCTGGGTCAGCGCCGCGATCTCGATCGGGTCGCCGATCGCGGTGCCGGTGCCGTGCGCCTCGACGTACGAGATCGTCTCCGGATCGACGCCGCTGACCGCCAGCGCTTCGGCCACCGCCTGGGCCTGGCCCTCGACGCTGGGCGCGAGGTAGCCGACCTTCTGCGAACCATCGTTGTTGACCGCCGAGCCCTTGATCACCGCGACGACGTGGTCACCGTCGGCGAGCGCGGCCGACAGCCGCTTCAGGATCACGCAACCGGTCCCGCTGCCGAACAGCGTGCCGGCGGATTGCGCATCGAACGGCCGGCAGTGGCCATCGGGCGACAGGATCTCGCCCTCCTTGTAGAGATAACCGCGATCGGCCGGCAGCACGACCGTCGCACCGCCGGCGAGCGCCAGCTCGCACTCGCCGTTCAACAGGCTCTGGCAGGCCAGGTGGATCGCGACCAGCGACGACGAGCAGGCCGTCTGCACGTTCATGCTGGGGCCGGTCAGGTTCAGCTCGTACGAGGTGCGCGTCGCGAGGAAATTGGGGTCGTTGCCGCTGTGCCGCACCAGCCACTCGCCCAGCGTGTCCATCACCTCGCGGTTGGTCACGAGGTGGTACATCATGTAGCTGTTCATGCCGCAGGTTGCGTACACCGCGACCGGACCGGCACAGTTGCGCGGGTCGTAGCCGGCATCTTCGAATGCGGCCCAGGCCGTTTCGAGGAACAGGCGATGCTGCGGGTCGGTCACGGCGGCGTCGCGCGGGCTCCAGCCGAAGAACGCCGCATCGAACTTGTCGATGTCGGCCAGCACCGGCGCGGCCTTCACGTAGGCCGGGTCGCCCAGGTGCGCCGGCGACTCGCCGGCCGCCAGCAGCGCGGCATCGTCCAGCCTCTCGATCGATTCGACGCCGTCGCGCAGGTTGGCCCAGAAGGCCACCGGGTCGGCAGCGCCGGGAAGACGGCAAGCCATGCCGATGACGGCGATGTCGTTGGCGTACTGAGAATCGTCCATGTCCCTCGTGTGATCCACGGCTGTTGTATGCATACGCGCCGGCCGGCTCGATCCGGCCGGTTCGACACCGCGTTCCCCCAAGAAGTATCGCGCTACGGCGGCGGTCGCAGGCGCGCCACGGCGCCGACCCACTCGGGACTCTCGGGCAGCGTATGAACCTCGACGCGGGCTTCGCCCTGCGGCGTCGGGATGCACACGATCCGCGTGTCGGTGCCGCAGCCGGCCTCGAACGTTTCGGGCGCGATGCTGAGGCCGCTGCCCAGGGCCTTCAGGCACGCCTCCTTGCGGGTCCAGCAGCGCAGGAAGGTGCGCGCCCGCGCATCCGGCGCCGCCTCGGCCAGCTCCGCGCATTCGTGCGGCGTGAAGTTGCGCGCGGCGAGCTCGAACGCATCGTCCAGCGCGCGCGGCACTTCGACGTCGACGCCGATCTCGCCCTCCGGTGCAATCGCGACGAGCGCCACGTCGCCGCTGTGGCTCAAGTTGAAGGCGCAGCCCAGCGGCTGCGTCAGGCCGGGCTTGCCGAACGGGCCCTCGACGAAGCGCAGCTCGGCCGCGGGCATGTCGCAGCGCCGCGCGAGCAGCGCCCGCAGCGCGACGTGCGACGTCAGGTAGCGCCGGCGGTGGCGTGCAAACGCGAAGCGGGCCGCGCGCTGATGCTCCGCGCTCGACAAGGCCTCGAGCTCGTGCGCTTGCGGCAGCGAGCCGAGATCGATCTGCCAGACGTCGAACGGCGCAGGCGCCGCGAGCGCGCGGATGCAGGTCATCCGCTGGCCTCGGACGAGCGTGCCTCGAGAGCTCGGTCGATCACCGACTGCATGTGCCGCGCCGTGACTTCGGCGTGAGGCTCCTGCAGCATGCTGAAGTGCCCGCCCGGTGCGTCGAAACAATGCACCGTGCCGCTGATGCGCCGTTGCCAGCCCAGCTTCGGGTCGGCAAACCGATCGGTGTAGGGCTCGTTTTCCAATGTGCCGTCGGCCATCGTCGCGCGGAACAACGCCACATCGCCCCGGAACAGCTCGAGGTTCGTATCGGTTATCAGTGCGAATTGGTAGATCTGCGCCACGCTCAGATCGTGCACCGCCGGCGGCGGCACCGCCCCGCGGTCCAGGTGGTCACGCAGGATACGCAGCTTGCGGTTGATGCGGCGCTCCTCCATCCGCGACGACACGGTGTAGGCGGCCAAATTCACGATCTTGCCGGCGGCCAGGAACAAGGCCTGCGCCCAGCGCTGCCATGCCGGCTTGGACCTGTCGCCTTGGAACGCGCTCGAGAAGCTCTTCAGTCGCTGCCCCGCCAGATGCCCCGTGCGGGTCGCGACGCCGATGTCGGCCGCATCGATCAGCCCCAGCATCGCGATCGCCTCGCCTTCTTTCTGGAGCTGGCGCGCGATCTCGTAGGCGATCACGCCGCCGGCACACAGCCCGCCCAGCAGGTACGGGCCGTGCGGCTGTATCTCGCGGATCTTGCCGATGTGGTAGCGCGCCATG
>DATEFR010000002.1:0-6487 GCA_035280545.1 Burkholderiaceae bacterium
GCGGCGCTCGAGAGCGTCAGCCTGGTCACGCTGTTCGACGAGGCGACGCCGGTCGAGCTGCTGAAGCTCGTGCGCCCGCAGGTCTATGTGAAGGGCGGCGACTACGACATCGAGACGCTCGAAGAGACGAAGTGGGTGCGCAGCTGGGCCGGCGAAGCCCGCGCGCTGCCGTTCGTCGACGGCTATTCGACGACCTCGCTGGTGCGGCGCATCCGCGGCTAGGCCGGGGCTCAGCCCCGCCGATTCACCAACACGATCCCGAGCGCGACCGCCAGCAACGCCAGCACCAGCCGCAGCGTGATGGGCTCGCTCAGCAGCAGGGCGCCCATCAGCAATCCGAACATCGGCGTCAGCAGCGTGAACGACGCGAGCCGGGTCGCCGGGTAGTGCCGGATCAGCCAGAACCAGGCGAGGTAGCTGATGAACGTGACGATCACGACCTGGAAGATCATCGACGTCCAGGCGAGCGCCGAAAGTCTTGTGGGCAGCGTCGAGCCGGCGAGCAGCGCGGCGATCGAGAGCAGCAGGCCCGACACCGCGAGCTGGTACAGCAGCGTCTTCTCGGCACTCGCCTGGCTCAGCCGCGTGGCGCGTATCGCCAGTGTCGTCGCGCCCCACAGCACGCCGGCGACCACGCCCAGCGCATCGCCCAGCAGTTGATGCGCGCCGGCGGCCGGCCGCGTGAAGCCCTCGGCAAAAGCCCAGGCGACGCCGGCGAACGCGAGCACCAGCCCGGCCATCTGCCGCAGCGCGAGCCGTTCGGCGCGCGCGATGAACGGCATGCCCAGCGCGACGACGAACGGCGAGATGTAGATGAACACGACCATGCGCGACGCGGTCGTGAACTGCAGCCCGACAAAGATGCACAGGAACTCGGCCGCGAACAGCGCGCCGGCGAGGAGGCCACCCGGCAAGCTGCGATCGCGCTCGAGCAGCCGGATGCCGCGTGCCCGCGCCCAGCCCCACACCAGCAGCGCGCCCAGTGTCGAGCGCAGCGCGGCCTGCCAGAGCGCCGGGATCTCGGGCAGCGCCGCCTTCGCGGCAACCTGGTTCAGGCCCCAGAGCAGACAGCAGGCGACAACCGCGGTGACGGCCAGGGCGTCGAGGTGGCTTTTTCGATCAGTCATGTGAAAGGCCCAGACGAGGACGCTGGCGGCGCGCTGCGGCGTACCCGGCCGATCAGCTGCACGACGATCGCGCACGCCGCACCGGCCGCGAACCCGCTCGCATGCGCGAGCGGCGCGACCGCGATGTCCCAGCCCGCCGGATGGCGCAGCGGCGGGCCCCACGGCGCCTCGCGGGCAATCTTGAGGCACAGGCCCACGAGCAGCGCGGCGCCGATCCACTGCCGCACCGGCGTCGTCCGTGCAGCGGGCAGCAGCAATTGCAGCGCAATCACCGCGACGCCGGCATGCAGCACGCCCGACAGCCCGCCGTAGTGCAGCAGCGCCGGCTCGACCAGCAGCCCGAACTGCGTCAACGGCCAGGCGGCGGCCCAGGCCCAGACGGAGGCGGCCGGTGCACGCGCCGCGACGCCGAGGACCCCGACCGCCAGCACGCCGGCGAGGTTCGCGAGCAGGTGCATCGCGCTGTAGTGCACGCCGACCGCGCTGAGCGCGCGCCACGGTTCCGTGCGCGCCAGTGCCGGCTGCCAATCGAGCGCTTCGTGCGGCAGCGGCCAGCCCGCCAGCGCGACGAGTGCGAGCGCGGCCGCCAATCCGGCCCAGGCCCAACCGGGCCGCGCGCCGGCTCGAGTGTCGATCAAGTCGGCGCGCCGCCGAACACCGCGCGCCACAGCGCGAGCACCGCGTCGCGCTGCGGGGTGTACACGTCGGCGTCGAACTGGGTCGGGCGTTCGTCGAGGCGGGCGCGGTGCTGGGCGCGGCGCAATTCGCGATACGCGTCGGCCGCGTGGCTGCCGACCTGGTCGGGCAGCAGCCCTGCGTCCTGCGCGCGCTGCAGCAGCGCGATGTTGCCGACATCGTCGAGCAACCCGCGGCGCGTTGCACCGTGCGCCAGCACCAGGTACTGCACCGCGAACTCGACGTCGATCATCCCGCCGGCGCTGTGCTTCAGGTCGAAGCGGCCGTCGCGAACCGGATGCGCATCGCGCACCTTCTGGCGCATGGCCTGCACTTCGCGGCGCAGCGCGTCGGCATCGCGCGGTGCACACAGCACTTGCGCGCGCACCGCATCGAAACGCGCCGCCAGCTCGGGCAAGCCGGCACACCAGCGCGCCCGGGTCAGCGCCTGGTGCTCCCAGGTCCACGCGGTGTTGCTGCCGCGGCCGGTCTGGTAGCTCTCGAACGACGCCAGCGAGGTCACGAGCAGCCCCGAGTTGCCGTTCGGCCGCAGCGCGGTGTCGATGTCGAACAGTTCGCCGGCCGCGGTGCGCAGCGTCAGCCAGCTGATCAGCTTGCGCACGAACAGACCGTAGACCTCGGCGGCGCGGTCGGCATCCGGCTCGTCGGCCGCGTCGTACAGGAACACGACATCGAGATCGCTGCCGTAGCCCAGCTCCTTGCCGCCGAGCTTGCCGTACGCGATCACGGCAAAGCGCGGTGTGTCGCGATGGGCCTGCTTCAGGTGCCTCCAGGACCAGCGGATCGTGACGTCCAGCACCGCATCGGCGAGCGCCGACAGATCGTCGGCGACCTGCTCGACCGTGATGTGGCCCTCGACGTCGCGCACCAGCGTGCGGAACACCTCGGCGTGGTGAGCGCGGCGCAACGTGTCGAGCAGCGACTCCTCGTCGGCCTGGCCGGAGCGCTCCCACGCGTCATGGCGCTCCTCGAGCTCGCGCGTGAACTCGGCCGGGTCGAAACGGCTGGCCAGCAGCTGCTCGTCGGCGAGCTCGTCGATCACGCCGGGGTGCAGCATCAGGTAGCGCATCGGCCAGCGCGCGAGGCCCAGCAGGCGCAGCAACCGGTTCTGCACCTCCGGCCGCTCCACCAGCATCGCGAGATAACTCTCGCGCCGCAGCAGCGGTTCCAGCCAATCGACGAAACGCGTTGCCGCTTCCATCGTGCAGCGGCCGTCGTGCACCGCGTTCGCGGCTCGATGGATCAGCCGCGCCAGGCGCAGCTTGCTCTCGTCGCGCAGCATGCTGATGCGCGGATGCTCGCGCCAGAGCCTGACGCGCGCGGCGAGCTCGTCGGGCAGCGTGTCGATGAAGGCCTCGCTGTCGACCGGCTTCGAGGCCGCGCCGCCACAGCCCTTGCAGCCGCCGGTCGACGGCTTCGTGGCCGGCGTGCGGCCGTCGTGCAGCAGGGCGTCGAACTCGGTCGCGACGAACTCGCGCACCTCGCACAGGCGGTCGAGCAGCTCGCACGCGTTGTTGGCGTGGTCTTCGGCGTGTTTGCAGGTCAGGCCCAGGCTGCGCGCGATCCAGCCGAGGTCGCCATCCTGCGTCGGCAGCAGGTGGGTCTGCTGATCGTCCAGGTACTGGATGCGGTGCTCGACGCGGCGCAGGAACTCGTAGCACTCGGCGAGCCGCGTCGCGCTTTCGGGCTTCATCAGCCCGCCGGCGGCAAGCCGGGCGAGCGCCTTCAAGGTCGAGCGCGTGCGGATCTCGGGAAACTGCCCGCCGCGCGCGACCAGCAGCAACTGCACGATGAACTCGATCTCGCGTATGCCGCCGCGCGACAGCTTGACATCGTTGGCGCGCTCCGGCCGCCCGGCGGCCCGGCGCTGCGCCTCCTCGCGCACCTTTGCGTGGAGCTGGCGCAGGCCTTCGAACACCCCGTAGTCGAGATAGCGCCTATAGACGAACGCGGTGACCAGGCTGCGCAGCGCGATCGCCCGGCCGCTCTTCACGCTGGCCAGCGGCGCGACGACACGGCTCTTCAGCCACGCAAAGCGCTCCCACTCGCGGCCCTGCACCTGCAAGTACTCCTCGAGCATCGCGAGGCTGACGCACGGCGGCCCCGAGTTGCCGTTCGGCCGCAGCATGAGGTCGACACGGAACACGAAGCCGTCTTCCGTGGTGTCGCCGATCAGCGCGTACAGCGCCTTCGCGAGCTGCGCGAAGTATTCGTGCGCCGTGATCGCGCGCGTGCCGGCGACGCCATCGGTCTGGCCGTCTTCCTCGTAGACGTAGACGAGGTCGATGTCGGACGACACGTTCAGCTCGCGCGCGCCGAGCTTGCCCATGCCGACGACCCAGAAGTCGATGCGCTCGCCCGCGGCGTTGCGCGGCGCGCCGTGGCGCGCATCGAGCTCGGCCTGAGCCTGCGCGAGCGCGAGGTCGAGCGCGGTCTCGGCCAGCTCGGTCATCGCGCAGGTGATGTCGGCCATCGCCGCGTCGTGCTCGACGTCGAGCACCGCGAGGCGCTCGAGCACGAGCTGGCGCGCGACGCGCAGCGCGCTGGCCAGCGTGCGGCCGTCGGCTTGCAACGCGGCGATCGTCGCGGCGATCGCGTCGCGCCGCGGCAGCCCGGGAGGCAGCAGCGCGAGCTCGCCGGCATAGCGGCGCCGGATGCGCTGCACGAAGCGGCTGTGGTCGGCGTGTGCGCGCGGTGCGGCAGGCGCGTCTTGCTGCTCGTGTTCGGCGAGGGCCGACGGCTCGTCGTCGTCTTCGGTCGACGGATCGGACAATGTTGCGGAAGTGTTCGGCCGGGAACCCATGGAGCGCAGGGTGGTCTGTGCTAGATTGAATCGCTGTTGGTCAGGGCCGGATGGCGGACCTCGTCGGACCCGCCGAGGTCGCGCAGCAAGCCAGGTGGCGTGCCGCAGTTCGGCCGTTGCGCGAGTGCTGCTGTTGTTCCGCCACCGTTTTGCCGCCCGCCAGGTGGGCACACCGAAGTCTTCATGTCTCGTACCTCGCCCAGCCTGTCTGACCCGACTGCCCCCCCGGCCGCCGCCGCTGCCGCGTGGCGGCCGACGCTCACCGCGGTACTGCTGAGGCGGCTGCTCTGGGTCGCGCGATCGCTGCTCGGCCTGCTCGTGTTGGCCTGGAGCTTATTGCTGATCGCCTGGCTGACACTCCATTGGGGGATTCTGCCGCACATCCAGCAGTGGCGTGAGCCGATCGAGGCGCGGGCGAGCAAAGCGCTGGGCCTTCCGGTGCGCATCGGCAACATCGAGGTTCGCTCCAGCGGCTGGGTGCCGTCGTTCGAGCTGCGCGAGGTCACCCTGCTCGACCCCGAGCAGCGTCCGGCGTTGCATCTGCCGCGGGTGTTCGCAGCGATCTCGCCGCGCTCGCTGCTGTCGTTCGAGCCGCGCTTCGCGCAGCTGCTGATCGATGGCCCCGAGCTCGACATCCGGCGCGATGCGCAGGGCCGCATCTGGATCGCCGGGCTCGACCTCGGCAGCACCGAGCGGGAGGCCGACGGCGGCAGCGCAGCCGTCGACTGGTTCTTCAAGCAGGGCGAGTTCGTGATCCGCGGCGGCGCGCTGCGCTGGACCGACGAGCAGCGCCAGGCCGCGCCGCTGGCGCTGCGCGACCTGCAGCTGGTCGTGCGCAACGGCTTGCGCGCGCACGACGTCCGGCTCGAAGCGACGCCGCCGCCCGAGTGGGGCGAGCGATTCAGCGCGAGCGGCCGCTTCAGCCAGTCGCTGCTCGCGCGCAGCGGCGACTGGCGGCGCTGGAGCGGCCAGGCGCACGTGGATCTGCCGCGTGCCGACGTGCGCGAGCTGCGCCGTTACGTGACGCTGCCGTTCGAGCTCGACGAAGGCGATGGCGCGCTGCGCGGCTGGTTCGACGTGAAGGACGGCCGGCCGCAGGCCGCGACCGTCGATGTGGCGCTGCGTGCCGTCTCGATGCGGCTGGCGGCGAATGTCGAGCCGCTGAAGGTCGAGGAAGTCGAAGGCCGCCTGGTCGCGCAGCGCACGAAGGACGAGCTCACGCTCGAGGCGCATCAGCTCGGCTTCCTGATCGAGCATGGCACGGCCGGCGACCGCACGCGCTGGCCGCGCGGCGACATGCGGCTGGTGCTGCGCCAGCGCGAAGACGGCGATGCGGTCGGCGGCGGATCGTTCGAGGCCGACAAGCTCGATGTCGGCCAGATGGCGCGGATCGCGGCGAGCATCCCGCTGGGCGATGCGCTGCGCCGGCTGCTCGCCGAGGTCCAGCCGCAAGGCACGATCAGCCAGCTCTCGGCCCGTTGGGACGGCCCGCTCGATGCGCCGCAGCACTATGCCGCGAAGGCGCAGCTCAGCGGCGTGACGCTTGCGTCCCATGCGTCCGAGCAGCCCGGCGGCGTCGGTCGCCCGGGGCTGCGCAACGCGAATCTGCAGTTGACCGCGACCGAAGCCGGCGGGCAGGCGCAGCTGGGCATCCAGTCCGGCGCCATCGAGCTGCCGGGCGTGTTCGAGGACCCGGTGCTGCCGCTGGCCGACTTTGCCGCCCAGGTGACCTGGAAGATCGAGCCGGCCCCGGTCGCATTGAGCCGCGGTGCGATTGCGACCAGCGGTCCGATGGCACCGCCGAAGATCAGCCTGCAGGTCAGCGATGCGCGCTTCGCCAATGCCGACGTGCAGGGCGACT
>DATEFR010000003.1:0-3790 GCA_035280545.1 Burkholderiaceae bacterium
CCGCCGACGCTGACCAGCACCTGGTCCGGCGCGCCGCGCTGCGCTTCGATCTCGCGCGCGAGCGTGCCGGCGCCGGCCACGACCTCGGGCTGGTCATACGCATGCGTCATCAGCGCGCCGCTCGCATGCTGCCGCGCGACACAGGCGGCCAGCGCATCGCCATAGGCGTCGCCGCCGATCACGACCGTCGCACCGAGCCCGGCGAGCCGCTCGCGCTTGCCCTTCGTGATGATGGACGGCACGTAGATCTCCGCGGGCACGCCGAGCGCACGCGCCGCGACCGCGGTCGCGATGCCGGCATTGCCGCCCGATGCGGCGATCACGCCGGCCGGCGGGATCGTGTTCGCGAGCAGGCGGTTGAACATGCCGCGCGCCTTGAACGTGCCGGAAACCTGGCAGTGCTCCAGCTTGAGCCAGACCTCGAACGCCGGCGCATCGGCCGCGGCACCCGGCAGCTCGAGCGCGCTCGACGGCAGAACCCACAGCGGCGTTTCGCGCACATGGGGTGCGATGCGGCGCGCCGCGGCGTCGATCGCGGCGGCGTCGACGATCCCGGAACTGTTCGAGTCGGTCTTCATGCATCCCAGTATCGCCTGCGAGGCGAGCCGCACTACCATCGGGCTCGTTTTTCCACCGTCGCAGGCAAGGGAGTGCACGCTATGCAACTCGGAATGATCGGTCTGGGCCGCATGGGCTCGAACATGGTGAAGCGGCTCGTCGCCGGCGGTGTGCACGAGTGTGTCGTGTTCGACCGCTCGGCCGATGCGGTGCGTGCGCTGGCGCAGACGCCGCACGTGATCGGCGCCGACTCGCTGCGCGACTTCGTCGCCCGGCTCGCGAAACCGCGCGCGGTGTGGCTGATGGTGCCGGCCGCGGCGGTGGATGCCAGCATCGAGGAGCTGCTGCCGCTGCTCGCGCCCGGCGACACGCTGATCGACGGCGGCAACTCGTACTACGTGGACGACATCCGGCGCGCGCAGGCACTGGCCGCGCACGGACTGCACTATGTCGACGTCGGCACCAGCGGCGGCGTCTGGGGGCTGGAGCGCGGCTACTGCATGATGATGGGCGGCGAGCCCGAGGTCGTGCAGCGACTCGATGCGATCTTCGCGACGCTCGCCCCGGGCGCCGGCCACATCGAGCGCACGCCGACGCGCGCCGCGGACCGGGCCGACAGCAGCACCGCCGAACGCGGTTACCTGCATTGCGGGCCGAACGGCGCGGGCCACTTCGTCAAGATGGTCCACAACGGCATCGAGTACGGCATCATGGCCGCGTATGCCGAGGGTTTCGGCATCCTGCGCGGCGCGAACGTCGGCAAGGCCGATCACGTGGTCGATGCCGAGACCACGCCGCTGCGCGACCCGGCGCACTACCGGTACGACCTGCCGCTGGACGACATCGCCGAGGTCTGGCGTCGCGGCAGCGTGATCGCGTCGTGGCTGCTGGACCTGACCGCGAATGCGCTGCACGATGATCCGCAGCTCGCGAAGTTCGCCGGTCGCGTCTCCGATTCGGGCGAAGGCCGCTGGACCATCCAGGCCGCGATCGACGAGGCGGTGCCGGCGCCGGTGTTGACGGCCGCGCTGTACCAGCGCTTCAACTCACGCGGCGAGGCGGACTTCCAGAACAAGCTGCTGTCGGCGATGCGCTGGCAGTTCGGCGGGCACGTGGAGAAGAAGGGCTAGGGTTTGTTGGCCGACACCGCCTCGTCGTCGACCGCCTTCTGCACCGCCCGGTAGAACGCCTCGCGCGCCTCGCTGGCGACACGGTCGCTCGCCCCGCCCGCCCAGTCGGCATTGGAGGCGATCACGAGCCTGCGCTTCGGGTCGATGAAGATGCCCTGACCGAAGATGCCGCGGGCGGCGAACGAGCCGTCGGCGTAGGTCCACCACTGGTAGCCATAGCCGCGCCCGGGGCGGCCGATGTCGGCGCGTTCGGTCGTGGCCTCGGCCAGCCAGCCGTCCGGCACGATGCTGCGCCCGTCGACACGGGCACCGTTCAGGATGAACAGGCCGAAGCGCGCGTAGTCGCGCGTGGCCGCCTGGATGCAGCAGCCGCTGATCTCGTTGCCGCTGCGGTTGAGGATCCAGGTGGCCTGTTGCTCCATGCCGGCCGGCGCCCAGATCTTTTCCGACAGGTACGCCGACAACGGCTTCTTCGTCGCCTGGCCGAGCAGCACGCCGACGAGATTCGTCTCGCCGGTGCTGTAGTGCCAGCGCGTTCCGGGCGGCACCTCGCGAGGCAGGCGCCGCATGTAGCTCACCAGCGCGTCCACGCCTTCCTCGGGTTGGTGGTTGTTGAACCGCGCCACGTCGGAATTCGGGTCGGCGTAGTCCTCGTTCCAGCGCACGCCCGAGGTCATCGTCAGCAGCTGCCGGATGCTGACGTCGTCGTAGGCCGAGCCTTTCATCTGCGGGATGTAGTCGCTGACCTTGTCGTCCATGCTGCGGATGTAGCCGTCGCGGATCGCGGCGCCCAGCAGCGTGGACGTCATCGACTTGGCCACCGAGAAGCTGGTCCAGCGCCCGCTGCCGTCGAAGCCCAGGCCGTAGCGCTCGAGGCGCAACTTGCCGTCGTGCACGACCAGCAGCGCCGCGCTGCGCTGGCCGGCCATGTAGGCCTCGATGTCCAGCGGTAACTTCAGCGGCGGCCCCGGCGGCAGCGGCAGGGGGGTGCCGCCGGCCGGCACGACCCGCGACTTGGCCAGCACGGGCAGCCGGTCTAGCGCCCGAAACGCGGCATCGCGCTGCGGCTGGCTCCAGAACAGCACGTCGCGGTTGGTCGGTAGCGTGGCGAGCAGCCCGCGGGTCTCCTTGTCGAGGCTGAACCATCCGGTCAGCCCGGCGATTGCCAGAACGGCCAGCAGCCCGAATGCGATGTGTCGTGTCTTCATCGCAGCAATTGAACACGATTCGTTGCGTCTTGCGGGAGCACGCTGTGTCGATTCCGCGACCCGCGGTTCGTCGTGTCAGGACAGCGGCCGATCCGGATGCCGCGAGTCGTTCACATGCTGAAAGGAACCCCCATGTCCTATGTCGATGGATTCGTCATCGCCGTTCCGACGGCCAACAAGGAGGCCTATCGCCGGCACGCCACGGTCGGCGCCGCGGTGTTCAAGGAGCACGGCGCATTGAGCGTCGTCGAATGCTGGGGAGACGATGTGCCCGAGGGCAAGGTGACATCGTTCCCGATGGCCGTCAAACGCAATCCCGACGAGACCGTCGTGTTCTCGTGGATCACCTGGCCGTCGCGCCAGGTGCGCGACGCCGGGATGAAGGCGGTGATGGCCGACCCGCGCCTGGAGCCCGCGACCAACCCGATGCCGTTCGACGGCAAGCGGATGATCTACGGCGGCTTCGAGATCATCGTCAGCGCGTAGTCCCCGCCCATCCCCTCTCAGGAGAAACGCATGCAGAAGATCATCCCGTTCCTCTGGTACGCCACCCAGGCCCAGGAGGCTGCCGAGTTCTACACGTCGCTGTTTCCCGACTCGCGCATCACCCGCGTCGCGACGCTGCAAAGCGAATCGCCCAGCGGCCCGCCGGGATCGGTGAAGGTCGTCGACTTCGTGCTGTTCGGCCAGTCGTTCACCGCGATGAGCGCCGGGCCCATGGACCCGTTCAACCACGCCGTCTCGTTCGTCGTCAACTGCGAGACCCAGGCCGAGATCGACCGCTACTGGGACGCGCTGCTCGAAGGCGGCGGCAGCCCCGAGGCCTGCGGCTGGCTGAAGGACCGCTACGGCGTGTCGTGGCAGATCGTGCCGACCGTGATGGCGGAGATGATG
>DATEFR010000004.1:0-4449 GCA_035280545.1 Burkholderiaceae bacterium
CTGTACTTCTACCGGCTCGCGCTGTTCCACGAGGATGCTCGCGGCGAGGACTACGCGGTGCTCGCGCAGGCCTCGGGCCTGGACATCGGAATCGTCGGCGCACCGGCCACGCCGGCGACGCAGCGGCCGCCGCTGCTGTTCCCGGCCACGCGCTGGCGGCTCGGCAGCGAGCCCGGCAGCGGCTTCGTGTTCGACAACGAACAATGGGCGCACGAGGTCGCGCTGCCCGAGTTCGAGATCGATGCGCAGCCGGTCAGCTGGGCCCAGTTCGGCGAGTTCGTCGAGGACGGCGGCTACGACGAGCGCGCCCACTGGAGCGAAGCCGGCTGGCACTGGTTGAACCGGGAAGCGCGGCGCACGCCGCGCTACGTCGCCCAGATGCGGCAGGGTGTGCTGCAGCACCGCTTCGGCAAGCTGGTGCGCGTGCCGCTCGCGCAGCCGGCGTTGCATCTGGCGTGGTACGAGGCCGAAGCCTGGTGCCGCTGGGCTGGGCGCCGCCTGCCCAGCGAGGTGGAGTGGGAGGCGGCCGCCGTGCAGGGCGTGAGCCGCGGTTGGCGCTGGGGCGACGTGGCCGAGTGGACGGCGACGACGTTTCGGCCTTATCCCGGCTATCCACGCGAACCCGGCCGATCCCGCATCGCCGAGGCCGGACCCGATCCGACCGGCTCCGACGCGGCGTTCGCCACCGGCGCATGCAAGGCGGTGCGCGGTGCGTCGTTCGCGACGCCATCGCGGCTGCGTCATGCGAAGCGGCGCGGTTTTGCGCAGCCCGAGCGCGACGCGGGTTTCGTCGGTTTCCGCAGCTGCGCGATCTGAGGTTCGCGTCCACCGCGTCTCCGTTCGTCATGCGGGCTTTGCGAACCGTGCAATAAGTCGCGGCCGGCTGCTCGCTTTGCGGGTTCGCGAGGGTCAAGCCGGCGCGCGCCGAACCGAAGTCAGGCGAAACCCCGTGTGCGCGAGACAGGAACTCGTGCATGCGTTCCGCCCTGAACAAGAAATCGACGAGGCTGGCTTGGCATTCCTGACCCCCCGCTACGACCCCGTTGTCGTCATCGTCTCGATCCTGATCGCCAGCTTCGCGTCGTACGCGGCGCTCGATCTGGCGCGGCGCGTGCGCAACCCGGATCGGCACATCGCGCTGACCTGGTGGGCATGCGGCTCGCTGGTGCTGGGCACCGGCATCTGGGCGATGCATTTTGTCGGCATGCTGGCGTTCTCGCTGCCGATCGAGCTCGGCCATCACAAAGGACTGACGCTGGCCTCCTGGCTGGCGGGCGCTGCCGTCTCGGGCATCGCGCTGGGTGTCGCGAGCCGCGGCGTCTTGAGCTGGCGCCGCGTCGCGTTGGGCGCGCCGCTGATGGCGCTGGGCATCTGCACGATGCACTACACCGGCATGGCGGCCCTGCAGATGACGCCGGGCATCGTCTGGGACCTGGGACTGGTCGCGGCGTCGGCTGCGATCGCGCTGGTCGCCTCCAGCGTCGCGCTGTGGCTGTTCTGGTGGACTCGCCGGATCGACGCACGGCTGCGCATGCTGGTGCAGCCGCTGGCCGCGCTGGCGATGGGGCTGGCGATCAGCGGCATGCACTACACCGGCATGGCCGCGGCGAATTTTCCGCAGGGCAGCGTGTGCCTGAGCGCCGGCTCGCTCGCGAACGACACGCTGGGCCCGCTGATCATCGTCGCGACGGTCAGCCTGCTCGCGCTGACCGTGATCACCTCCGTGCTCGATGCGCGCATGCAAAGCCGAAGCTCGCGGCTTGCGCATTCGCTGAAGGTGGTCAACGCGCAGCTGCAGTCGGCCAACGAGGAGCTGAAGAAGCAGGCCTCGGTCGATCCGCTGACCGGTCTGCCGAACCGCATGCTGCTCGAGGATCGGCTGCAACACGCGATCCGGCGCGGCGAGCGCACCGAAACCCGCATCGTCGAGCGCGCGGTGCCGCGCCTGGCGATCCTGTTCATCGACCTGGACGGCTTCAAGCCGGTCAACGATACGCTGGGCCATGCGGCCGGCGACGCGGTGCTGAAGGAGGTCGCGACGCGTCTGCACCGCGTCGCGCGCGAGAGCGACACGGTCGCGCGCGTCGGCGGCGATGAGTTCGCGCTGCTGATGGAGGACGTGGGCGGCATCGCCGACTGCGTCTCGCTCGCGCGGCGCCTGCTCGAGGCGCTGGCCCGGCCGATCGCGATCGCCGACCGCCAGGTCGAGATCTCGGGCTCGGTCGGCATCGTCGTCTACCCCGACCAGGGCCATCGCGACAAGCTGATCGCCCATGCCGATGCCGCGATGTACGCCGCCAAGCGCGCCGGCGGCAACACCTACGCGGTGTTCGAGTCGCACATGGATGCCGGCGCGCTCGACCAGCTGGGTCTGCAGCACGACCTGCGTCACGCGATCGCGCTCGGCCAGCTCGAGCTCTACTACCAGCCCAAGGTCGACAGCCGGGTCAACCGCATCCGCGGCGTCGAGGCGCTGCTGCGCTGGAACCACGCCGAGCGCGGCATGGTCAGCCCGGCGCTGTTCATTCCGCTGGCCGAACGCTTCGGGATGATCGGCAGCATCGGCCGCTGGGTCATCGACGAGGCTTGCCGTCAGATCGCCGCGTGGGCCGACGACGGCGTGCGCATGCGCGTCGCGATCAACCTCTCGGTGCACCAGCTGCGCGAGGAAGATCTGGTGCAGCGCATCGAGGCGGCGCTCCGGCGCCATGCGATCGACCCGTCGCAGCTGTTGTGCGAGATCACCGAGTCGGTTGCGATGGAAGACATCAAGGCGACGCAGCGCGCGTTCGAAGGTCTCGCGCGGATCGGCGTGTATCTGTCGATCGACGACTTCGGCACCGGCTACTCCAGCCTGAGCTATCTGCGCCAGCTGCCGGCGCGCCAGCTGAAGATCGACCGCAGCTTCGTCAACGATCTCGCGACCAGCAGCGACGCGCGCGCCGTCGTCGATGCGGTCGTGCGGCTTGCGCATGCGCTCGGGTTGAAGGTCGTCGCCGAAGGCGTCGAGACCCGCGAGCAGCGCGACATCCTGATCGCGCTGGGCTGCGACGAGCTGCAGGGCTACTACTTCGCGCGGCCCATGCCGGCCCATGCATTGCTCGCCTGGGCCAGCGGGGAAGAGAAGCCCGACGGAGCGACCGACTTCTCGCAGTCCATCCTGCACGAGGCCATCTGAAGCCGCGCGCCGCGCGGCTCTCGGGACATTTGCCCTGAGAATGCAGCCCTCCATGAGGTGGGCGCGTTGAACGACTTCGAACAGAGCGTGCGGACCGCGATCGCGCTGATCGTGCATGCGGATGCGGTGCTGGCGCACACGGTTGCGCTGTCGCTCGCGGTCAGCGGCACGGCGTGCGCGCTGGCGGCCGGCTTCGGGCTCGCGGCCGGGGCCTGGCTGGCCGTGGCCCGGTTTCCCGGGCATCGCGCACTCGTGATGCTGATCAACACCTTGCTCGCGCTGCCGTCGGTGGTGGTCGGGCTCGCGGTGTACCTGCTGCTGTCGCGCAGCGGGCCGCTGGGTTCCTGGGGCATCCTGTTCACGCCCGGCGCGATGGTGATCGCGCAGAGCCTGCTCGTGTTCCCGGTGGTCGCGGCGCTCGCGCGCCAGCTCGTCGGCGACTCGTTGCGCGATGGCGGCGACCAGCTGCGCTCGATGGGCGCGCGGCCGTTGGTCTGCGCGCTGCTGATGCTGGTGCACGACCGCTGGGCCGTGGTCACGCTGCTGCTGACGGCGTTCGGCCGTGCGATTGCCGAGGTCGGTGCGGTGATGATCGTCGGCGGCAACATCGCCGGATCGACCCGCGTGATGACGACCGCGATCGCGCTCGAAACCAGCAAGGGCGACCTGCCGCTCGCGATGGCGTTGGGGCTGGTGCTGTTGGCGGTGGTCGGTGCGATCAACGCGCTGATCGCGCTGGCGCAGCGCGGCGGCGCGCACCGCGGCTCGGCGCTGGCGGGGGCGCGGTGACGACCGAGGGGCGCGGCCCTCACCCTAACCCTCTCCCAGAGGGAGAGGGAACCGAACTCCCTTCGGGACTCCCTCTCCCTTCGGGAGGAGGGACTGGAGGAAGGGGCACGGGACTCCCTCTCCCTTCGGGAGAGGGCCGGGGTGAGGGCCAACGAGCAGCGCCATCGCCGCTCGTCGAGCTCCGAAACGCAGCCGTTCGATTCGGCGACGTGCAAGCCCTGCACGACATCTCGATCACGGTCCACCACGGCGAGGCGATCGCGCTGGTCGGTGCGAACGGCTCGGGCAAGACGACGCTGCTGCGGCTGCTGCACGGCCTGATCGCGCACCGCGGCGAGCGCCGCGTGCTCGATCCGGCGGCACGCCAGGTGATGGTCTTTCAGCGGCCGTTCATGCTGCGGCTCTCGGTCTGGCGCAACCTGCTGATCGCGCTGTGGCTGGCGCGCGTGCCGCGTGCCGAGCGAGCGCAGGTCGCCGAAGCG
>DATEFR010000005.1:0-9307 GCA_035280545.1 Burkholderiaceae bacterium
GTTGATCATCGTGTGCAGCACCGCGGTGATGATGCGGCTGCCGCCCGGCGTGCCGACGACCATCACGGTCTTGCCGTCCTTCGTGACGATGGTCGGGCTCATCGACGACAGCGGGCGCTTGCCCGGCTCGATCTTGTTCGCCTCGCCCTGCACCAGGCCGTACAGGTTGGGCACGCCGATCTTCGCGGTGAAGTCGTCCATCTCGTCGTTCAGCAGCACGCCGGTCTTCGCGGCGGTGACGCGCGCGCCGAACCAGTCGTTCAGCGTGTAGGTCACCGAGACCGCGTTGCCCCACTTGTCGACGATCGAGTAGTGCGTGGTGTTGCTGCCTTCGTGCGGCGCGACGCCCGGCTTGATGTCCTTCGATACGCCGGCCTTGTTCGGGTCGATCGCGGCGCGGATCTTGCCCGCGTAGTCCTTGGACAGCAGCCGCTCGAGCGGGTTCTTCACGAAGTCCGGGTCGCCGAGGTAGGAGTTGCGGTCGACGTAGGCATGGCGCATCGCCTCGATCTGGTAGTGCACCGACTGCGCCGAGCGGAAGCCCATCTCCTTCAGCGGATAGCCCTCGAGCACGTTCAGGATCTCGCAGATGATCACGCCACCCGAGCTCGGCGGCGGCGCCGAGATCACGTGGTAGCCGCGGTAGTCGCACTCGACCGGGGGCATCTCGCGGGTCTTGTACTGGTCGAGGTCGGCCTGGACGAGGATGCCCTTGCCCTCCTTGCTCGAGGCGGCGATCGCCGCGCCGACGCTGCCCTTGTAGAAGCCCTCCTCGCCCTTGTCGCTGATCAGCTTCAGCGTGGCGGCGAGGTCTTTCTGCACGAGCTTCTGTCCGGCCTGGAACGGTTCGCCCTTGTTCAGGAAGATCGCCGCAGTGGCCGGGTCTTTCTTGAAATCATCGGTCGCGGTGACCAGCAGGTCGACGTCGCCCTGCTCGAGCACGAAGCCGTCCTGCGCGTACTTGATCGCCGGCGCGATCAGCGCGGCGCGCTTCATCGAACCGTACTTCGCGAGCGCGTACTCCATGCCCGAGACGCTGCCCGGCACGCCGACCGCCAGGTGCCCCAGCGTGCTCGCGCCCTTGATGACGTTGCCGTCCTTGTCCAGGTACATGTTGGCGGTCGCGGCGAGCGGCGCCTTCTCGCGGAAGTCGAGGAAGGTCTTGCGGCCGTCGGCGAGGTTGATCGTCATGAAGCCGCCGCCGCCGAGGTTGCCGGCCGCCGGGTAGACGACCGCCAGCGCGTAGCCGACCGCGACCGCCGCGTCGACGGCGTTGCCGCCGTCCTTCAGCACGTCGACGCCGACGCGCGTGGCCAGATGCTGCGCGGTCACGACCATGCCGTTCTCGGCGGCGACCGGAGCTTGCGAGGCCGCGTTCGCGGCGGCACAGGCGAGTGCGACGGCGCAGGCCAGGACGGTCTTGCCCAGGGGATCGAATCTCATCGGGATGTCTCGCTCGTTGTTGTGAAGGAAGCGACCGAGACTATACGAGGGCGGCATCGCGTGGCGTGATGCGAACCAGGCATGAGCCCATTCGCGAGACCCTCACCCTGACCCTCTCCCGCAAGCGGGAGAGGGAAACACCACCACTCCAAACACCGTCACGCCCTCTCCCGCTTGCGGGAGAGGGCTGGGGTGAGGGTCTACGCCAGCGGCGACGGATCGAACTCGCCGCGCAGCGCGCGCCACACGCGCGGCGGCGTCAGCGGCATCTGGATCGCCTCGGCGCGGCGCCCGTGCCCGGCGTGATCGAGCGCATCGATCACCGCGTTGACGACCGCCGGCGTCGCGCCTATCGTGCCGAGTTCGCCGACGCCCTTGACGCCCAGCGGGTTGACCTTGCACGGAATCGACTGGTCGAACTCGGTCTTGAAGCCGTGCGCCAGCGTCGCGCGCGGCATCGCGTAGTCCTGGTAGCTCGCGGTCAGCAGCTGGCCGCTGTCGCGGTCGTAGACCATCTCCTCGGTCAGCGCCTGGCCCAGGCCCTGCAGCGCACCGCCTTCGATCTGGCCGCGCGCGATCGTCGGGCTGACGACGGTGCCGATGTCGTTGACCGACGAATAGGCGACCACCTCGACCGCGCCGGTCTCCGGGTCGACCTCGACCTCGCAGACATGGCAGCCGTTCGGCCAGGTCGGGCCGCCCACCGTGCTGGTCGAATCGACGACGATCTGTGCCCTCGGCTGGCGCGCCGCCAGCTCGAACAGCCCGATGCCGACGTCGGTGCCGACGACCGCGAAGCGGCCGTCGCGGTACTCGATGTCGGCGCTCGCGACCTCCAGCGCCTCGCCGGCCAGCTCCTTCGCGGTGTCCACCGTGCGCTGCGACGCGATGCGCACCGCCGAGCCGCCGGTGAACAGCGAGCGCGAGCCGGCGCTGCCGAAGCCGTTCGCACGGTCGGTGTCGCCCTGCACGATGCGGATGCGATCCTCGCTGACGCCGAAGACGTCGACCGCGAGCTGCACGTAGCTCGTCGCGATGCCCTGCCCCATCGCCTGCGTCGCCGAGAGGATCTCGATGTAGCCGTCGGCCGCGACCGTCACCGCGACACGCTCCTCGAACACATTGCCGCCGGTCCATTCGAGAAAGCTCGCGAGGCCGCGGCCGCGCCGCTTGCCTCGGGCCTCGCTGGCCGCGCGGCGCGCCGCGAAGCCGTTCCAGTCGGCGAGCGCAAGGCCGGCCGTCAGGATCTGCTCGAAACGCCCGGTGTCGTAGGTCTGCGCCATCGGGTTCTGGTACGGCATCTGCTCGGGGCGGATCAGGTTGCGGCGGCGCAGCTCGGCCGGATCGACCTTCAGTTCGCGCGCGGCCGCGTCGAACAGCCGCTCGGTGATGTAGATCGCCTCGGGCCGCCCCGCGCCCCGGTACGCGCCGGTCGGACCGCGGTTGGTCATCACCGCGATGAAGTGCAGGTCGATGGTCTGGATGTCGTAGATGCTGGTCTGCACCCAGGGCCCGACCAGCAGCTGGATCGCGACACCGGTGCCGGTGGCATAGCCCCCGACGTTCGCGAGCGTGCGCACGCGCAATGCGAGCACCCTGCCGTTCGCGTCCAGCGCCATCTCGGCGCGGCTGACCGCATCGCGGCCGTGGATCGCCGAGAGGAACTCGTCGCTGCGCTCGGCCTGCCAGCGCACCGGCACGCGCAGCTCGCGCGCCGCGTAGGCGACGACGATGTCCTCCGGGTTGATGCCGGTCTTCATGCCGAAGCCGCCGCCGACATCGCCGACGACGACACGCACGTTCTCGTTCGTCAACCCGGGGATCGCCTCGCACAACGAAGTGCGGATGCCGGTGGGCATCTGGGTGCTGACGCGCACGGTGAGCCGGCCGCTGGCCTCGTCGAACACCGCGACCAGCCCGCGCGGCTCCATCGGGCTCGGCGCGACGCGCTGGTTCACGAGGTCCAGCGAGATCACGTGCGCGGCGCGCGCGAACGCGGCGGCCGTCGCCTTGATGTCGCCATGACGCATCTCGGCAGCGATGTTGTCCGGCGCGTCGGGGCACAGCACCGGCGCGCCGGGCCGGCTCGCCTGCACCACGTCGGTCACGGCCGGCAGCTCGTCGTAGTCGACGAACACCGCATCGGCCGCATCGCGCGCCGCGAGGCGCGAGGTCGCGACCACCGCGACCACCGGCTCGCCGACATGCCGCACCCGCTCGTGCGCGAGCGCCCGGCGCGGCGCGGTGGTCAGCGGCTTGCCGTCGGCGCGCTTGAAGCCCGGGCCCGGATCGATCGCCCTGACCCCGGCCGCGACGAGCTGCTCGCCGGTGTAGACCGCCAGCACACCCGGCACCTCCCGGGCGGCCGCGGTGTCGATCGCGACGATGCGCGCATGCGCATACGGCGAGCGCTGGAACGCGATGTAGTGCTGGCCTTCGATCGGCACGTTGTCGACGAACTGGCCCTGGCCGGCCAGCAGCGCCGCATCCTCGACCCGCTTGACCGCGCGGCCGCTGCCGAACCGCCCCACCGCATGGCCCACCGGACTGCTCACATCGCTCATTTCGACTCCTCGCAGGTTCGGGCGATGCTAGCGCGCCGGCCGCGATCGTGCAGGCGCGCTACAGCAGCTTCGCAAGCAGCATCGCGAGCACGCTGAGCACGAGGCTGCTCGCGAGCGGGATGAACCACTCGCGGCCGAACAGCCTGAAACGAAAATCACCCGGCAGCCGGCCCAGGCCCAGCTTCTCGAGCCAGGGGCGCAGGCCGCTGAAGATCAGCAGCGCGAGGAAGACGACGATGAGCCATCGGATCACAGCGTGTGCGTCCGGTCGCCGGCCGCGAATCCGATCGCGTCGTGCGCGAGCGCATCGCCGCAGCCTTTCGCGAGCGCGATCGCCTTGAACAGCTCGCCCATCTCGTGCTCCATCAGCAGCTTGTTCGCGTTCGTGCGCGTCGCGAGGTCGGCGTCGCGCATCAGGTCGACGATGCCGCAGTTGATCAGGAAGTGCGCCTGCGAGGTGTAGCCGATCACGTCGAAGCCGGCGTCCTGCGCGGCCAGCGCGATGCCGGTGAAGTTCACGTGCGCGGTGATGTCCTTCGCGCCCACGTCGACCAGCGGGTCGGTGTCGGCCTGGTGCGCGCGGTGGCACATCAGCGTGCCCATGTGGCGCTGCGGGTGGTAGTACTCGGCTTCGGGAAAACCGTAGTCGATGAACAGCGCCGCGCCATGTTCGAGGCGCTCGCCCAGCGTCGCGACGAACGCCTCGGCCTGTGCGTGCAGCTCCGTGACCGCGCCGGACGGGAAACTCGTCGAAGCATCGCCGGGCGGACGGCGCTCGCTCGCGCGGTCCTGCCACGCGAAGCCGTCGCCCTGCACGACGACGCCGCGTTCATGCCAGCGCTCGCCATCGAAGCGCAGCAGCTCGACCGGCATCGCATCGAGCACCTCGTTGCCGACGACGACACCACGCAGCGTGTCGGGCAGCGCATCGGCCCACTCGACGCGCTCGCCGAAGCGCTGCAGCCGTTCGCGCTGGCGCGTGCGCAAGCTGCCGGACAGGTCGACGATCGTGTAGCGCCGGACACGTGCGCCCAGCGCGTCGAGCAACTGCTCGGCGAGCGCACCCGAGCCGGCGCCGAACTCCCAGACCTCGTCCGTGCCGCTCTGTTCGAGCCACTGCGCGACCTGGCGCGCGAGAGCGGCACCGAACAGCGGCGACAGCTCCGGCGCGGTCACGAAGTCGCTGCCCGATTGCGGCAGCGCGCCGAACTTGCGCCCCGTATTCGTGTAGTAGCCCAGGCCGGGCGCGTACAGGGCGAGCGCCATGTAGCGGTCGAAGCGCAGCCAGCCGCCGGCGCGCGCGATCGCGTCCCGGATCACGCGCCACAACGCGGGGTCACCGCCCGCCGATACACTGACACTTCCATTCGCCTGCATCGTTCGATTGTGCCCGCTGCCCCATCGCCCTCGCACCGTCGCGTCGTGCTCGTGACCGGCGCCGCGCGCCGCCTCGGCCGCACGATCGCGCTCGAGCTCGCACGGCACGGGTACGACCTCGCGGTGCACTACCGGCACTCGGCGGACGACGCGAACGCGACGGTCGGCGAGCTGCGCTCGGCCGGTGCGGCCGCGCAGGCGTTCGGTGCCGATCTCTCGGACGAGGCGGCCTGCAACACACTGGTGCCGGCGATCGTCGCGCACTTCGGCCGGCTCGATGCGGTCGTCAACAACGCGTCGACCTTCGAGCACGACGATGTGGCCAGCTTCGGCCACGCGACGATGGACAAGCACTGGCGCGCGAACACCGCCCCGGCGATCCTGCTCGCGCGGGCGCTGCATGCGCATCTGGTCGCGCGTGGGGCGACCGGCTGTGCCGTCAACCTGCTCGACCAGAAGCTCTGGAATCCGAACCCCGACCACCTGTCGTACACGCTGTCCAAGGCCGCGCTGCAGGCGGCGACCGTGATGCTCGCCCAGGCGCTGGCGCCCGTGCTGCGGGTCGCCGGCGTCGCGCCGGGCGTGACGCTCGCCTCGGGGCCGATGAGCGCGGCGCAGTTCGATGAGGCGCACCGGATGACGCCGCTGCAGCGCTCGTCGACGCCCGAGGACATCGCGCAGGCGGTGCGCTTCCTGATCGAGTCGCCGGCGATCACCGGCACGACGCTGCTGGTCGACGGCGGCCAGCACCTGGCCGCGCAACCGCGCGACGTGTACTACCTGACGAACAAGACCTGACCGAGAGCGCCATGCACAGCCTGCTGAACAACCCGAGCCTGATGGACTGCCGGCGCCTGTTCCTGCGCGACTACGAGGTCTTCATCAACATCGGCGTGCATGCGTTCGAGAAGACGCGCGAGCAGCGCGTGCTGATCAACATCGACCTGTACGTGCCGCTGGCCGTCTCGACGCCCAAGGCCGACGCGCTGGACGAGGTGCTGGACTACGACTTCATGCGCAGCAGCATCGCGCAGCGCGTCTCGCAAGGCCACATCCACCTGCAGGAGACGCTGTGCGACGACGTGCTGAAGCTGATGCTGGCGCACCCGAAGGTGCGCGCGGCATGCGTCTCGACCCAGAAGCCGGACGTGTACCCGGACTGCATCTCGGTCGGCTGCGAGGTGTTCGGGATCAAGCCGGCTTGACCCGTGCTCCGTTCGCCCTGAGCCTGTCGAAGGGTCGGTGGAGGCGCTCTACTCGATGTGGATCGAGTTCTGGAACCGCTCCACCGTGTCGTCGTGGTCGAACAGCAGATCGCCAGGCAGCGCCTGGCCAGCGCCGGCGCCGCGCGGCGTGAAGGTCGCGAAGTCGAACAGGTTGCGGTCCAGCAGGTGCGAGGGCACGACATGGGTCACCGCCGAGAACATGCTGCGCAGGCGCTGCGGATGCGCGCGGTCCCACTGCTGCAGCAGCTCCTTCATCGCCTGGCGCTGCAGGTTGGGCTGCGAGCCGCACAGGTTGCACGGGATGATCGGGAACTGCATCGCCGCGGCGTAACGCTTGATGTCCGATTCGCGGCAGTACGCGAGCGGGCGTATCACGACGTTGCTGCCGTCGTCGGAGCGCAGCTTCGGCGGCATGGTCTTGATCGTGCCGCCGAAGAACATGTTCAGCAGCAGCGTCTCGAGGATGTCGTCGCGGTGGTGGCCCAGCGCGATCTTGGTCGCCCCGATCTCCTTCGCGACGCGGTACAGGATGCCGCGGCGCAGCCGCGAGCACAGCGAGCAGGTCGTCTTGCCGGGTGCGACCTTCGCCTTGACGATGCTGTAGGTGTCCTGCTCGATGATGCGGAAGTCCACGCCTTCGCGGGTCAGGTAGGTCGGCAGCACGTCCTCCGGGAAGCCCGGCTGCTTCTGGTCCAGGTTGACCGCGACGATGCGAAAGTCGATCGGCGCCACGCGCTGCAGATGGCGCAGCGTGTCCAGCATCGTGTAGCTGTCGGCACCGCCCGACAGGCAGGCCATCACGACGTCGCCGTCCTCGATCATCGAGAAGTCGATGACCGCCTTGCCGGTGAGCCGGCGGATGCGCTTCTGCACCGACAGCGCGGTCTTCGAGAGTTCCGGGGCCGCGCCGACGCCATCAACACCCGGAAGCGGCGCGGGCTCGTCGAGGGTGGGGGCGGCAACCGGCGCCAGGGGCAGTTCAAGCTCGCTCATGCCGCGATTTTCCCCGATGCCGGGATCCCGCGCGGCGCGGGTGGCTCAGCTCCGAAAAATGGGCTCCCGCTCGGGTGTGTCGCAACTGGCGTGATGCGGCGCGATGCGCGCCAGCTCGGTCAGCTCGGAGGCCAGGAAGTCGGTCACGTCGTCGGCTGTCAGCACGCCGACCAGCGCGCCGTGCCCGTCGACCACCGGCAGGCGCAGCAGACGCTTGCGCCGCATCAGCGCGATCGCGTCGTAGACGAATTCCGAGTCGCGCACGGTCTCGAGCTGGCTGCCCATCAAGTCGGCCGCATGGACCTGGTCGGGGCTCGCGCCCGGTGCGATCACCCGGATGACGAGGTCGTGCTCGGTGACGAAGCCCAGCGGCACCATGCGGCCGCCGCGCTCGTCGATCACGACCACGTCGCTGACGTGCAGGTCGCGCATCAACGTGCCGATCTCCTGCGCGCTGGCTTGGCGCCGGCAGGTCGCCAGCGACCGTGTGCAGATGTTTCCAATGTGCATGACGAACCTTCCCTTCGATGCCCCGACGCGACCCCTTTCGCGTTCCCGTCTCGGACGGATCGATGATCTTGCGCTCGACGCCGACGCGCGGCAAGGCCAACGCTCGCGTGATGGTCTTGCCGCGGACCCCCGGGTTGACCGCCGGAACTCAGGCATGCGGCGGCCGGTCCAAAATGTCGTTCCGACCACGCCCTGCGGGTGACCCCGATGCCCAAGATTCTTTCGACGCTTACGCTGGTGCTGCCCGCGCTGCTGCTCGGCGGCTGCGCCGCGATGAACAACCTCAACAACGAGGTTTCGACCTTCGGCGACTGGCCGGCGGCGCGCAAGCCCTCCACCTACGCGTTCGAGCGGCTGCCGTCGCAGCAGGGTCAGCCGCAGCGCCAGCAGTTGCTCGAGGATGCGGCTCGCAGCGCGATCGAAGCAGCCGGGTTCGTGCCGGCGGCCGACGTCGCGAGCGCCGACTACCTGATGCAGCTGGGCGCGCGGGTCAGCATCAACGACCCCTGGTACTACGACGACCCGCTGTGGTGGCGCGGCGGTGTCTACTGGCACCGTCACTACGGGCGTTTCGGCCCGCGTTATTTCGGCCCCGGATGGGGTCCGGGCTGGGGCCCGGGCTGGGGGCCGTACTATGTCGATCCGAACTTCGAGCGCGAGGTCGCGGTGCTGATCCGCGACCGCAAGACCGGCCAGATCCTCTACGAAGCGCGCGCCAACAACGTCGGCCCGTCCTCGGGCATCGACTACCTGCTGCCCGCGATGTTCGAGGCGGCGATGAAAGACTTCCCGAAGAGCGGGCCCAACCCGCGCACGGTGACGACGCAGATTTCCAAGAAATAGCCCGTCGTCAGCGCTGGGCCTGTGCGACGATGAAGCGCAGGTCCGACTCCCATCCCGCCAGCTTCTTCGCCGCGGTGCGCCGTTGTGCCGGCGTCGTGCTGTTGTGCAGCGCCGCGGCGACGCCGCAGTTGTACTCGACGAGCCGCTCGTTGTAGCGGCGGTAGGCCTCGCGCGGCGAACGCTCGAGGCGGTCGACATACCCGCGCAGCGCCGCGGCGGCCTGCTCGCGATTCGCGGCGCCGTCGCCGTTGCCGGCCGCGCGCAGCAGCCGCAGCGCATCCTGCTGGCGCTGCTGGCGCTCGGCCAGCCACATCTCGGGGTCGAACGGCGAGCGCGCCAGCGCGTCGGCGA
>DATEFR010000006.1:0-2386 GCA_035280545.1 Burkholderiaceae bacterium
CATCGTCACCGTCAGCTCCGATCTGCACAAGCGCGGCGACATCCATTTCGGCGACCTGAGCGGGGCGCACCGCTACGGCCGCGTCGCGTACTACGCGCAGTCCAAGTTCGCGAACGTGCTGTTCGCGCTGGAGCTCGACCGCCGTCTGCGAACGGCCGGCGTGCCGATCAAGAGCCTGCTCGCGCACCCCGGTTATGCGGCGACCCAGCTGCAGCTGAACGGGCCTCGCGGCATGCTGAAACTCATGATGCGGTTCGGCAATCGATTCCTTGCGCAGAGCGCCGAGATGGGCGTGCTGCCGCAGCTGTACGCGGCGACCGCGCCGCAGGCCGAGAGCGGCCAGTTCATCGGCCCGGATGGGCGCCGCGAGTTGAAGGGGTATCCGACGGTGGTCGCGCCGGTCGCACGCGCTCGCGATCTCCCGCTGGCGGCGGCGTTGTGGGACGAGTCCGAGCGCCTTGCCGGCGTGCGGATGGAGCTGGGCTGAGGTTTGTGCGAGTGGCACGCCCATCGCGCCTCGCCGGCCGGCGCGTCGGCCGGACACTCTCGCTGATGCTCGCCTGCATCGCAGCCGCAGCGGCTCAGGTGGCGTGCTCGGCGCCGACCCTGGCCGAACCGGCGGCTGTGGCGAGCGAGCCCGGCCTGACGATCCAGCGCGCGGACGATGGCCGCTTCCACAACCCGCCGGGCAGCCCGGTCACCGGCAGGAGTTGGCGCGACGGCGCCGCGCTGTGGTGGTGGTTCGCGTTCGGCGCCGCGAAGGCCGAGCTGCAGCCGGCGATGCCGCCCGACCATGCACTGCCCGCGGCGCAGGCGCAAGCGCAGCTCGCGGCGCACCGCGACGACGAGAGCACGCTGACCTGGCTGGGCCACGCGGCGTTCCTGATCCGTCTGGCCGGCCGCACCATCCTGGTCGATCCGTACCTCGGCGAGTACGCATCGCCGGTGGACGGCGTCGGCCCGCGTCGTTACGCCGGGCCGGGCCTCGCGGTCGATCAACTGCCGGCGATCGATGCGATCGTGATCTCGCACAACCACTACGACCACCTCGACCTGCGCACGCTGCAGCGCCTGCCGAACAAGGAGCGGATCAAGGTCATCGTGCCCCGCGGTGCCGGCGCGCTGCTGCGCGACAGCGGCTACATCGACGTCACCGAAGTGACCTGGGGCGACGTGCTGGACCTCGGCAACGCGCTGAAGGTGCGCAGCGTGCCCGCGGTGCATTTCTCGGCGCGCGGGCTGTTCGACCGCGACGAGTCGCTGTGGTCCGGCTACGTGTTCGAGGCGCCGCAGCAGCGTCTGTACTTCGCTGGCGATACCGCGTACCACCCGACGCTGTTCCGGCATCTGCGCGAGGCGATCGGTCCGGTCGATACCGCACTGGTGCCGATCGGCGCGTACGAGCCGCGCAGGATGATGACCCCCGTGCATGTCGATCCCGAGGAGGCCGTCCGGCTCGCGCACGACCTCGGCGCGCGCACGTTGGTCGGCATGCACTGGGGCACCATCGTGCTGTCGCGCGAGCCGCCGCTGGAGCCGCCACGGCGGTTCCGCGCGGCGGGCCGCGCGCTCGGGTACGCCGAGCCGGCGCTGTGGGTGATGGCGATCGGCGAGACGCGGGTGTTGCCGTCGACATCGGGCGAGTCGACGCAGCGGCCGGCAGCTCCCGCCATGCCGGGATCTTGAACTCGGCGCGGTCGCCCAAAACTCCGAGTCGTGACCCGCCGGCTTGAATCAGGACGATAGGCGCGGGTCCGAAAGGAAGTCTCTGCCATGTCCGCCCCGAAGCTCGACGTCTCGCCGTCCGTCAAGAACCACATCGAAACGCTGGTCGCGCTGGCCGGTCTGCTCGAGCGGGTCGAGAAGACCCCGATCGAGAAGGTCGGCGCGGACCAGTACCGCACGCTGGCGCGTCAGGTCGAGGCGGCGCTGGCGGAGGACATGCCCGATGCCGCGCTGCAGGCGGTGCTCCATGCCTATCCCGCGACCGCCGAGGTCTACGAGAACCTGCACTACGCGCAATCCGGCTTGTCGCGCTCGGGGCTGGATCGCTCGGTCGGCTCCGAGATGCTGGCGAGCCAGCTGATCGCGAAGGCCAGGCGCTGAACCTCAGCGCTGTGGCCGGATGCGGTACAGCGCGTTGTTGCGGTTTGCAGTGAAGTAGACCGTGCCGTCGGGGCCGACCGCGACGCCGGTCGCGCAATACGGCGGCGGCATGCCCGGCCCGCCTGCCAGGCCGATCGCGAGGTTCTCGGCAAGCGTACGCCGCGATCCGCTGACCGGGTCGATCTCGACCAGCCGGCGTGCCGCGGCCTCGGCGACGATGAAGCTGCCCCACGGCGTCTGCGCGACGCCCTCGGGCAGCGCCAGCCCGGCCGCGATCACG
>DATEFR010000007.1:0-10394 GCA_035280545.1 Burkholderiaceae bacterium
CCGTTCCGCGACGCAGTCGGCTCCGCCGCGAACCTCGGCAAGGCCAACAAGAAGGTCTACCAGATGGACCCGGGCAACACCGACGAAGCGCTGCGCGAAGTCGCACTCGATCTGGCCGAGGGCGCCGACATGGTGATGGTCAAGCCCGGCATGCCGTACCTGGACATCGTGCGCCGCGTCAAGGACGAGTTCCGTGTGCCGACCTTCGCCTATCAGGTCAGCGGCGAGTACGCGATGCTGAAGGCCGCGGCGCTGAACGGCTGGCTGGACCACGACGCGGTGATGATGGAAAGCCTGCTCGCGTTCAAACGCGCCGGCGCCGATGGCGTGCTGACCTATTTCGCGCTCGAGGCGGCGCGCAAGCTGCGCGACTGAGCGCGAGCCATGCGCATCTTCCACATCGCGGGCGACCAGTTCGGCGAGCTGGAAGCGCTGCCCGATACGCGCCCCGGCAGCGGCTATCTGTGGATAGGCACCGCACGGGCCGAATTTCGCGAAAAAGTCGGCCTGCTGCAGGGCGCGCTCCAGCGCTGGACCGGCGGGCAGCTCGTCGACCTGCACATCAGCGACCTGCTGAACGAGCAGCTGCCATCGCACTTCGACGACACCTCGTGGTACGACCTGCTGGTATTCCGCCGGCTTGCCGCGGGGTCCTCCGCGAGCGCTGCGGCCGAACCGCCGGGCCAACACCATGAGCTGCGGCCGCTCGCACTGATAGACACCAGCCCGGTCGGCTTTGCGGTGTTCGACCGCGTGCTCCTGACCGTGCACCCGAACGATTGCCAGGTCCGCGAGTTCTTCGCCCAGCGGCTGCAGCAGCAGACGCAGGGGCCCGAGGCGCGCGGTTCGAGCCGCCTGCCGCCCAGCGCCGCGGACCTGATGCTGCGCATGGTCAACCACATGGTCGACAGCTACCTCGAACTGCGGCGCGCGCTGACCAAGCAGCTCGATGCGCTGCAGCAAAGCCTGTTCGACCCGCGCGTGAACTTCGACCACTGGAAGACCGTGCTCGATTCGCGCAACAGCCTGCACCTGCTCGAGGACACCTGCGAGGACCAGCGCGCCGCGGTCGTCGAATGGATAGACGCGCTGGACGAATGGCCGGCCGAGACCGAACCGGCGCAGCAGCGCGACCGCGAGCTGCTGCGCGTGCGCTCGCGCGACGTGCTCGAGCACATCGAGCGCGTGCTGTCGCATGTGCGCCGGCTCGAGGCGTCGATCGAGAACGCGGTGCAGATGCATTTCTCGGCGCAGGGCAACCGCACCAACGAGATCATGCGCACGCTGACCGTGCTGACCGCGATCTTCCTGCCGCTGAACCTCGTGACCGGGTTCTTCGGCATGAACTTCGACACGCTGCCCGGCATCCACAGCCCGCGCGCGTTCTGGCTCACCTTCAGTGCGATGCTCGCGCTGGGCATCGCGCTGAGCTGGTTCTTTTGGCGCAAGCGCTACCTGGGGCGGTCGCGCTGAAGCCGCTGCACGACGACCAGCACGTTGCGTTCAGCGCCCGGCAGTTCGTGCTGCTTGCGCTGCTGACGCTGTGCTGGGGCCTGAACTGGCCGGTGATGAAGCTGGGCATCAGCGACTTCCCGCCGCTGAGCTTTCGCGCGATCTCGATGTGGCTGGGCCTGCCGGTGCTGGTCGCCGCGGCGCTGGCGATGCAGACACCGCTGCGCATCGCGCGGCGCGACTGGCCCGAGCTGGTCCGGCTCTCGGTCACGAACATGATCGTCTGGCACGTGCTCGCGATCGTCTCGCTGAAGTCGCTGCCGTCGGGGCGCGCTGCGATCCTCGGCTACACGATGCCGATCTTCTCGGCACTGTTCGGCATGGCGCTGTTCGGCCAGCGCCTGCGGGCGCGCCAGTGGGCCGGGGTCGGCGCCGCGGCGCTGGGCGTCGTGCTGCTGCTGTGGCACGAGTTCGGCGCGGTCAGCGGCCAGCCGTTCGCCGCCTTCGGCATGCTGGCCGCGGCGGCGACCTGGGCGCTCGGTACCCAGCAGCTGCGCCGCACGAAGATCTCGGCGCCGACGCTCGCGATCATCTTCTGGATGACCGTGCTGACCACGTTCGTGACCAGCAGCTGCGCCGTGTTGTTCGAGCGGGCCCGCTGGACGGCGCCCGGCCCGACGACCTGGTTCGCGATCGGCTACAACGCGCTGCTGATCTTCGGCTTCGCGCAGCCGCTGTGGCTCGTGATGGCACGCAACCTGCCGCCGATCGCGTCGTCGCTGTCGGTGATGCTGATCCCGGTGCTCGGCACGGTCTGCGGCGCGCTGTGGCTGCACGAGCAGCTGCACTGGCAGGACGGCGCGGCGATCGTGCTGATGTTCGTCGCGATCGGCTCCGTGCTTTGGCCGGCGCGGGCCGCGGACCGTCAGGGCTGACCGACGTAGAAGTACACCGCCTGGTTGCGCCCGTCGCCGTGTCCATAGGCAATGTAGACCGGCCCGATCGGCGAATCGAATGCGAAGTAGATCGATGCGCCATATCGCGCCGACGCCCGGTTCGCGCCGGTGACCGCGGCGCCGATGCGGCCCGACTCGAGCGAGACCCCGAAGTACGCACCGTCGAGCAGGCCCGGCTGGCTGACCCGGTAGTTGTAGACCATCCGTCCGAACGCCAGCTCGCGGCCCAGCAACTCGTCGGTCTTGTAGCCCGAGAGCTGCAGGAAGCCGCCCAAGCTGTACAGCTCGTAGACCGGCAGGTCGTTGTTGCCCAGGCTGGTCGCGCCGCGCAGCCCGAACTGCAGCGAGTGCGCGCCGCTCGCGACCGCGGTCGTGAAATTCGCCGAGGCCTTCGTGTAGTTGTCGGTGGCCCCCAGGCGCGGGCGCGACCAGTAGACCTGGAGGTCGGCGGCGTAACCGGAGCGCGGGAAGCGCAGGTTGTCCAGCGTGTCCAGCCGCACCCGCGCCGAGGCACCACCCATGTCGACGCTGGGCACGACCAGCGAGGCCTCGACCGAGCCGGTGTCGTTGTACAGCTTCAGGCGGCCACGATCGAGGCCGATGCGCGCCTCGCCGAACGTCCCCAGCGGCGTGCCGATGTCGAAGCCTATGCCGTAGGTGCCGCGCCGGTAGCGTGCGACACGCGAGCCGTCTTCATCGTAGACGTCGAACGGGTCGCGCGAGACCTCGGCGCGTGCCGCGACGAACAGCCGCTGCGCCGGCGTCAGCGGCTGGTACAGCTCGGTCGAGAGCCGGTCGCTGTGGCCGATGCGCGCGTCGGTGCGCCACTCGGCCCCGAGGCTGTTCAGCCAGGTGCGGCGGTAGGTCGTCACCAGCGAGAAGAAGGAGTCGCCGCGCAGGTCCGACGAGAGGCCGAGCCCGAAGCGCAGGTAGTTCGGACCCCAGGACTTCTCGGCAACATCGGCGACCAGCACGCGCCCCTGCGCCGGGTCGTCGACGATCGAATAGCCGACCCGTTCGAAATCGCCGCGCGCGTAGATGCGCTTCATGTCCTCGTCGATCACCTTCGGGTCCAACGGCCGGCCGGCCCGCGTCTGCATCGAATCGACGATCACTTCCGGATTCACGCGCTGCGTGCCGGTCACGCGCACCGCATCGATCAGCTCGCCTTTGGGCGTCGGGTCGACCGTCAGCGCGGCGCGCCAGCGCTCGTACGCGGCCGCAGCGACGCCGAACCGCACGAGCTCGGCCTGCGCCTTGCGCGCGGCCGCCTCGCCGGCCGCGGCCGCCTCGGGCAGTCGGTCGAAGTCGGCGGTCTGCACGGTGCCCAGATCGGGCGTGATCAGCAGATCCTGCGGCCCGAGCTCGGCCAGCGAGCGGGTCACGTTGGTGTTGGTCAGGATGCGCGAGATCTGGTCCGAGACGGTCAGGATCCCGGTGATCTCGTCGCGTGTGCGCAGCGGCGTGCCGATGTTGACCGCGATGATCTGCTCGGCGCCGAGCGCGCGCGCCACGTCGACCGGCAGGTTGCGCGCGAGCCCGCCGTCGACCAGCAGCCGGCCGTCGAGCTCGACCGGATCGACGACCGCCGGGATCGCCATGCTCGCGCGCACCGCGACCGCCAGGCTGCCGCGGCTGAGCACGACCATCTCCGAGCTCGTCAGGTCGGTCGCGACCGCGCGAAATCGGATCGGCAGCTTGTCGAAATCGTCGTCGCGCTGGCGCGCGGTGAGCTGGCGCAGCACCGCCTCGATCGAGACGCCCGCGACCACGCCCTTGGGCAGCGCGATCGAACCGTTCTGCAGTCCGAGTTCGGGGCCTACGTAGTTGATCGTGTCGTTGGATTTGATGCGCCACGGCGTCTCGCGCCGGTCGGCATCGCGAAACAGCATCTCGGTGCGCAGCGCGCCCATCTCCTTCTCGATCTGCCGCAGCGGCATGCCGCTCGCATACGCGGCGCCGATGATCGCGCCGGCGCTGGTGCCGACGATCACGTCCACCGGCACGTGCATCTCCTCGAGCACCTTCAGCACGCCGAGATGAGCGCCACCGCGTGCACCGCCGCCGGAGAGCACCAGGCCGACCCGCGGGCGATTCGGGATCGCCTGGAGCACGCCGGCCGGTGCCGTGGCCGCGACCTCGCTCGGCTGGGCCGCGGCATCGTCATGGCCGGCCAGCATCGCCGCAAGGGCGAAGACGGCGGCAGCGAACAGCGTCGCGACGGATGACCGGCGCGCCGGGTGTGTCATCGGGCGTACGGATCGTCGAAGCCCAGCGAGCGCAACAGCGCGGTCTCGCGCGCCTCCATCACGCGGGCGTCGGCGTCGACTTCGTGGTCGTAGCCCTGCGCATGCAAGGTGCCGTGGATCAGCAGGTGCGCAAAATGGGCCTGCAGCGGGATGCGCTGCGCCTGCGCCTCGGCGCGCACGACCGGCGCGCACAGCACCAGGTCGGCACTGACGACCGGCTCGCGGGCGTAGTCGAAGGTCAGCACGTTGGTCGCGTAGTCGCGGCCGCGGTAGTCGCGGTTCAACGTGCGGCCTTCGTCGGCATCGACGATGCGCACCGTCAGTTCGGCCGGCGCTTCGAGCGCCGTGCGAATCCAGCGCGCCACGCGGTGGCGTGGCAGCAGCGCCCGCTCGGCGGCATCGAGCGCGCCTTTCGCGACCTGCAGCGAGAGTGAAAGGGTGGGACGCACGATGGCCCTCACCCCAGCCCTCTCCCGCAAGCGGGAGAGGGGGCAATACCGAACTCCCTCTCCCGCTTGCGGGAGAGGGTCGGGGTGAGGGTTCGCCGCGCGAGCTCCGTGGCCTCAGTCATTTCGGGCGGCGTCATAGGCTTCGACGATGCGCGCCACCAGCGGATGGCGCACGACGTCGGCCGCGGTGAAGCGCGTCGTCGCGATCCCGCGCACGCGGCGCAGCACGCGCTCGGCGTCGATCAGCCCGCTCTCGGTGCCGCGCGGCAGGTCGATCTGGCTGACGTCGCCGGTGACCACGGCCTTTGCGCCGAAGCCTATGCGCGTCAGGAACATCTTCATCTGCTCGGGCGTCGTGTTCTGCGCCTCGTCGAGGATCACGAACGCATGGTTCAGCGTGCGTCCGCGCATGAACGCGAGCGGGGCGATCTCCAGCGAGCCCTTCTCGAATGCCTTGGTGACGCGGTCGAAGCCCATCAGGTCGTACAGCGCGTCGTACAGCGGCCGCAGATAGGGGTCGACCTTCTGCGCGAGGTCGCCCGGCAGGAAGCCGAGGCGTTCGCCGGCTTCGACGGCCGGGCGGGTCAGGATGATGCGCTGCACCGCGCTGCGCTCGAGCGCATCGACCGCGCAGGCGACCGCGAGGAATGTCTTGCCGGTGCCGGCCGGGCCGATGCCGAAAGTGATGTCGTGCTCGAGGATGTTGCGCAGGTACTGGACCTGGTTCGGCGTGCGCCCGGCCAAGTCGGCACGGCGCGTGCGCAGCACGATGGCCTCGTCGTCCGGCTCGCCGGAAGTCTCGCCCGGCTCAGCGCGAGCCGGCGCACGCGCGGCAGGCCGCGCACCGGCCTGCGCCTCGACGATCGCGAGCTGCAGCTGCTCGGCGCCGATCGGCCGGCGCGCCTGGTCGTACAGCGACTGCAGCAGCGCGACCGCGCGCTCCGCGTTCGCCTTGCCGCCTTCGATGCGGAACGATTCGTTGCGCCGCGAGATGCTGACGTCGAATGCCGCGGCGATGCTGCGCAGGTGCTCGTCGAGGCTGCCGCACAGATGGGCCAGGCGCTGGTTGTCGGGCGGGATGAAGGCGTGGCGAAGGATCACGTGGCGTCGGGTCGGCAAGATCGGCGCCGATTGTCGCCCAGCGAGTCAACCCGCGAGCACGTGGTCCAGCAGCAGCAGCGCGAACAGCGCCGCCAGGTAGACGATGGAGTAGCGGAAGGTCGGCAGTGCGAGCCGCTCGTCGTGCCGCAGCCGCCACGCGCGTTCGACGAATCGCGCGCCGAGAGCGCAGGCGCTCGCCAGGTAGAGCCCGTGGCCGATGCCGATCGCATACGGCAGCAGCGAGACGCCCCACAGCAGCCCGGTGTAGAACAGGATGCGCCCGCACGTGAACGCAACCCCGTGGGTCACCGGCAGCATCGGGATCGCGGCGCGCGCGTATTCGTCGCGTCGGTGGATCGCCAGCGCCCAGAAGTGCGGCGGCGTCCAGACCAGGATGATCAGGAACAACGCGAGCGCGCCCGGGTCGGTCTGCCCGGTCACCGCAACCCAGCCGAGCAGCGGCGGCGCCGCGCCGGCCGCACCGCCGATCACGATGTTGTGCGGCGTCGCGCGTTTCAGCCACAGGCTGTAGACGCCGGCATAACCGACCAGCGACGCGAGCGTCAGCAGCGCGCACAGGAGGTTCGTGAACGTCAGCAGCAGCGCGGTCCCGAGCACGGCGAGCGCTGCCGCGAAGACCGCGACCTGCGCGCTGCGCAACAGCCCGCGCGGCAGCGGGCGCGCCCGGGTGCGCGCCATCAGCGCATCGGCGCGCTGGTCGATGAGGTGATTCAGCGCCGCGGCCGCCGCGGCGACCAGTGCAATGCCCAGCGCGCCGAACAGCAGCACGGACCACTGCGGCGGTTGCGCCGGCGGCGCGGCCAACAGCATCCCGACCAGCACGGTGAACAACATCAGCGCGACGACACGCGGCTTGGTCAGCTCGAGGTAGCTGCGCCACGGCGCGGCCGCCGCAGCGAGCGCGATCGTGCGGGCCATCGTCATGGGAAATCCGGGCCGGCGTCAGCGGAAGAACGACAGCCGCGTCAGATGGGTGTAGTCGGCTTCGATCGCCATCAGCGCCACCAGCACCAGCAGGCACAGCGTCGGCAGCAGGATGGCGCAGACCAGCGACAGCCGCTCCCACGCCATGTGCATGAACACCGCGACGATCAGTCCCGCCTTCAGCATCATGAACAGCACGATCAAGCTCCAGCGCAGGTAGCCGTGCAGATGGAAGTAGTCCACCAGGTACGACATCGTGCTGAGCAGGAACAGCAGCGCCCAGATCTTCAGGTACAGCCCGATCGGATGTTGCTGCTGATGCTGCTGTTGTTGGGCCGGTGCCGGCGTCGTGCTCATCGCTAATTCCTCACCACAGGTAGAACAGCGCGAAGATGAAGACCCAGACCAGGTCGACGAAGTGCCAATACAGGCCGACGATCTCGACGATCTGGTAGTTGCCGGACCTTTCATAGTGGCCGCGCAAGAGCCGGGTCGCGACGATCGCCAGCAGGATCACGCCGCAGGTCACGTGCAGCCCGTGGAAGCCGGTGATCATGAAGAAGGTCGAGCCGAACTGCGCCGCGCCCCACGGGTTGCCCCAAGGCCGCACGCCTTCCAGGATCAGCTTGGACCACTCGAACGCCTGCATGCCGACGAAGATCTCCCCGAAGCCGGCCGTCACGATCATCAGCGCGGCGGCGTTGATGCGGTCGCGCCGGTACGCACAGTTGACCGCCATCGCCATCGTGCCGCTGCTCGTGATCAGCACGAAGGTCATGATCGCGATCAGCAGCAGCGGCACCGAGGTCTGGCCGACGTGCAGCGAGAACACCTGGCTCGGGTTGGGCCAGGGCACGGTGGTCGAGCCTCGCACCGTCATGTAGCCGGTCAGGAACGAGCCGAAGATGAAGGTGTCGCTGAGCAGGAAGATCCACATCATCGCCTTGCCCCACGAGACGTGGAAGGCGTGGCGGTCCGAGGCCCAGTCGGCCACCAGGCCGCGCAGGCCGAGGCCTTCGCTGCCGGCTTGGGTGTCGGCCGCGCGGCCGGGCGCGCGGTCGGGTACGGGAAGCGTCACGGCACTCATCGCGGGACTCCGCAGATCACGCGGGCGATATCCGGCGTGATCCAGTTGAACGCCGCATACAGCGCGAGCCACACCGCGAGCAGCAGGTGCCAGTAGCGCGCGCACAGCGCGATGCGCCAGCGCGGCGGGTCGTCGCTGCGCACGACTGCGCCCCACGCCAACAGCCCGCCGGCCACGTGCAGCCCGTGCAGCGCCGTCAGCAGGTAGAAGAAGCTGGCCGCCGGGTTGCCGGAGACGCCGACGTGGGCCGCCTGCAGCGCGAGCCAGGCCCAGCACTGCGCCGCGAGGAAGGCGAGCGCACACAGGCCGCCCTGCGCCAGCAGCGCGCGCGCGGGCGGAGCCGTCACGGCGCGCTGCATCAGCACGCTGGCCAGCACCAGCAGTGCGGTGCTCAGCCATAGCTGCGGCGGCAGCGCGATCGCGACACTGTCACCGCCGGCCAGGCGCATCACGTACGCGATCAGGAACAGCCCGAACAGCGTGGTCGCGACGAGTATGAAGGCCCACAAGCCTATGCTCAGCGCGCGCGCTCGCGCCGCGTCGTCGGCGCCCGGCAGCGGCAGCACCGCGGTGTTCATGACGTTGCGACCTTCGCCGCCGCATGCGGTTGCGGTTCATGGCCGCCGGCCTCGGGCGGCGCGTTCTGCGGAATGAAGTCGGCCGGCGCGCCGGGCACGCTGTACGCATAGGCCCAACGGTGGACAGTCGGCAGCTTCGGGCCCCAATTGCCGTGCTCGGGCGGCGTGCGCGGCGTGAACCACTCGAGCGACGCGGCGCGCCACGGGTTCGAGTCGGCACGCGGCCCGCGCAGCGCGCTCCACACCAGGTTGAAGACGAACACGATCTGCATCGCGCCGACGATCAGCGCGACCACCGTGATGAACTCGTTCAGCAAGTGGGCCGACGCCGGAATGAAGTCGTAGTGCGCGTAGTCGTAGTAGCGCCGCGGCATGCCCAGCACGCCCAGGTAGTGCATCGGGAAATAGATCAGGTAGGTGCCGAGGAAGGTGACCCAGAAGTGCAGCCGGCCCAGCCGGTCGTCGAGCATGCGGCCGGTGATTTTCGGGAACCAGTGGTAGATGCCGCCGAACACGACCAGCAGCGGCGCGACGCCCATCACCATGTGGAAGTGCGCGACGACGAAATAGGTGCCCGACAGCGGGATGTCGACACTGACGTTGCCGAGGAAGAGGCCGGTCAGCCCGCCCAGCACGAACGTCAGCAGGAACGCGAGTGCGAACAGCATCGGCACCGACAGGTGGATGTCCCCCCTCCACAGCGTCAGCACCCAGTTGTAGACCTTGATCGCGGTCGGCACCGCGATGATCAGCGTGCTGGTCGCGAAGAAGAAGCCGAAGTACGGGTTCATGCCCGAGACGAACATGTGGTGCGCCCAGACGACGAAGCTCAGGCCGCCGATCACGACGATCGCCCAGACCATCGTGCGGTAGCCGAAGATCGCCTTGCGCGCATGCACGCTGATCAGGTCCGAGACGATGCCGAACGCCGGCAGCGCGACGATGTAGACCTCGGGATGCCCGAAGAACCAGAACAGGTGCTGGAACAGCAGCGGGCTGCCACCCTTGTGGCCCGAGACCTGCCCGAGCGAGATCAGCGACGGCATGAAGAAGCTCGTTCCGAGCGTCTTGTCGAGCAGCATCATCACGCCGCTGACGAACAGCGCCGGGAAGGCGAGCAGCGCGAGGATGGTCGCGACGAAGATGCCCCACACGGCGAGCGGCATGCGCAGCAGGGTCATGCCCTGCGCGCGCGCCTGCAGCACGGTGGTCACGTAGTTCAGCCCGCCCATCGTCGTCGCGGCGATGAAGATCACGAGCGACACCAGCATCATCACGATGCCGCCGTCGTGCCCTGGCGTGCCGGGCAGGATCGCCTGCGGCGGGTAGAGCGTCCAGCCCGCGCCGGTGGGCCCGCCGGGCACGAAGAAGCTCAGCATCAGGACCACCACCGACAGCAGGTAGACCCAGAAGCTCAGCATGTTCATGTACGGGAACACCATGTCGCGCGCACCGACCATCAGCGGGATCAGGTAGTTGCCGAAGCCGCCGAGGAACAGCGCGGTGAGCAGGTAGATCACCATGATCATTCCGTGCATCGTGACGAACTGGTAGTAGCGCTCGGCATCGATGAACGA
>DATEFR010000008.1:0-6950 GCA_035280545.1 Burkholderiaceae bacterium
TCACCAACCAGTCATCGGGACCAGCCCGACGACCCCGGGCCTGATCCATGCCTTCGGCTTCTGCGGTGCCGGGTTCCAGATCGGCCCGGCGGTCGGCGAAGCCCTGGCCGAGTTCGTGCACCGCGGCCGCACCAGCGTGGCACTGGCCGCCTTTTCGATCGCCCGCTTCGCCGGTTCCACCACCACCGCTTTCCCCCTCGCATCGCAAGGAGCGCATTGACATGGCCCACTCGACGACGACATTCCGCACCTCCGTTCTGGCCGCCGCCGCGCTGCTGCTGCTCGGCTCGAACACCCACGCACAAGACAAGACGCTCTACATCGGCATGAATGGCGGCGACATGGAGCGCTCGTACACGAAGTACGTGTTCCCGGCCTTCGAGAAGATCCACAACGTGAAGGTCGTCGTCGTGCCCGGCACTTCGTCGGACATCCTCGCGAAGGTCCAGGCCAGCAAGGAGAAGCCGCCGGTGCACGTGATGTTCCTCGACGACGGCGTGATGATGCGCGCGATCAAGATGGGGCTGTGCCAGAAGCTCGCCGATGCGCCGTCGCTGAAGGACCTGTACCCGAGCGCGCGCATGGCTGGCGACATGGCCGCGGGCGTCAACGTCGGCATGACCGGCATTGGCTACAACAAGAAGATGTTCGACGAGAAGAAGTGGCCGGCGCCGACCTCGTGGATGGACTTCGCCGACCCGAAGTTCAAGGGCAAGGTGGTGTTCCAGTCGCTGCCGGCGAGCAGCTTCGGGCTGCACGGCTTCCTGATGTTCAACCGCATCCAGGGCGGCAGCGAGAAGAACGTCGACCCCGGCTTCGGCAAGTGGGCCGCCACGATAGGCCCGAACGTGCTCGAGTACATCCCGAGCTCGGCCAAGCTGTCGGAGATGGTGCAGACCGGCGAGGCCGCGATCTTCCCGTTTACGCCCACCGCCGTCGCGACCCAGCAGGCGCGCGGCGTGGCCATGGAATACGCGCAGCCCAAGGAGGGCTCGGTGCTGTTGATGGTGGCCGAGTGCGTGACCGCGAACAACAGCGAGCCGGCACTCGCGCAGAAGCTCGCCGAGTTCCTGCTGACGCCGCAGGCGCAATCGGCGGCGCTCGAGTTCGGCAACCAGATCCCGTCGAACCTGAAGACCCAGCCGGGCAACCCGGCGGCGCAGGCCACGGTCGATCGTTTCAAGGGTTACATGAAGACCGTGAACACGCTCGACTGGGATGCGGTCAACACGCTGCGCCCCGAGTGGAACGCGCGCTGGAACAAGACGATCGAGCGCTGACGAGCGGCCGGCACGGGCCCTGACGCGCGCAGGGCCAGCATCGGGCGCTACCATCGCCGTCACGCAGCAAGGCACCCACAAGGAGCCGATGATGACGATGACCACGACCCGCGCCACCACCGCCGTGCCCGCCACGCCCGCCGCCACCGGCGAGGCATTCGACAGCAGCAGCCCACCCGCCGTGCTCTCGCTGATCGGCCACACGCCGCTGGTGCGCGTGACCCGCTTCGACACCGGCCCGTGCTCGCTGTACCTGAAGCTCGAGTCGCAGAACCCGGGCGGCTCGATCAAGGACCGCATCGGCGTCGCGATGATCGAATCGGCCGAGCGCGACGGGCGCCTGAAACCCGGCGGCACCGTCGTCGAGGCGACCGCCGGCAACACCGGACTCGGGCTCGCGCTGGTCGCGCGTGCGAAAGGCTATCGTGTCGTGCTGGTCGTGCCCGACAAGATGTCCAGCGAGAAGGTGCTGCACCTGAAGGCGATGGGCGCCGAGGTGCACATGACGCGCTCCGACGTCGTCAAGGGCCATCCCGACTACTACCAGGACCGCGCCGCGGCGCTCGCGCGCGACATCCCGGGCGCGTTCTATGCGAACCAGTTCGGCAACCCCGACAACCCGCGCGCGCACGAAGAGGGCACCGGGCCGGAGATCTGGGAACAGATGGGTCGCGATGTCGATGCGATCGTCGTCGGCGTGGGCTCCAGCGGCACGCTGACCGGGCTGACCCGCTACTTCCGCCGCGTGCAGCCGGCGCTCGCCTTCGTGCTCGCCGACCCGGCGGGCTCCATCCTCGCCGAGTACACGAAGAGCGGCCATGTCGGCACCGCCGGCGCGTGGGCCGTCGAAGGGATAGGCGAGGACTTCGTGCCGCCGATCGCGGACCTGTCGGGCGTGCGCGCCGCGTACTCGATCCCCGACGAGGAGAGCTTCGGCACCGCACGCGAGCTGCTGCGCCGCGAGGGCATCCTCGCGGGCTCGTCGACCGGCACGCTACTCGCCGCGGCGCTGCGCTACTGCCGGGCGCAGAGCGCGCCCAAGCGGGTCGTCAGCTTCGTCTGCGACACCGGCACGCGTTATCTCTCGAAGGTCTACAACGACAACTGGATGGTCGACCAGGGACTGCTGCACCGGCGCGAGTACGGCGACCTGCGCGACCTGATCTCGCGCCGCAGCGAGGACGGCAGCGTGATCAGCGTCTCGCCCGACGACACGCTGCTCAACGCGTTCCAGCGCATGCGGCTGGCCGATGTGTCGCAGCTGCCGGTGCTGGCCGACGGCCGGCTCGTCGGCGTGATCGACGAATCGGACCTGCTATTGAACGTGCATGCCGACGCCACGCGGTTCCATGCGCCGGTCTCGAGCGCGATGACCGATGCGCCGTCGACCCTGCCGCCCGGCGCGAGCCTCGCCGAGCTCGAAGCGGTGCTGGACCGCGGGCTGGTCGCGATCATTGCCGATGCGCAGGGCTTTCACGGCCTGATCACGCGCTTCGACCTATTGAATCACTTGAGAAGGAAGTTGGCATGAGCACTCACGATAACAACAAGCAACTCGGCTTCGCCACCCGCGTGATCCACGCCGGCCAGGCGCCGGACCCGAGCACCGGCGCGATCATGCCGCCGATCTACGCGACCTCGACCTACGTGCAGAGCAGCCCCGGCGTGCACAAGGGGCTGGACTACGGACGCTCGCACAACCCGACGCGCTGGGCCTTCGAGCGCTGCGTCGCCGACCTCGAAGGCGGCTCGCAGGCCTACGCGTTCGCGTCGGGCCTCGCGGCGATCTCGACCGTGCTCGAGCTGATCGATGCCGGCTCGCATGTGGTCGCGAGCGACGACTTGTACGGCGGCAGCTTCCGCCTGTTCGACAAGGTGCGGCGCCGCAGCGCCGGGCTGCGCTTCGAGTACGCCGACCTGACCGATCCGCACGGCCTCGAAAAGGCGCTGAAGCCCGACACCCGGCTGGTCTGGGTCGAGACGCCGACCAACCCGCTGCTGCGCCTCGCGGACCTGCGCGCGATCGCCGACACCTGCCGCGCCCGCGGCATCGTCACGGTGGCCGACAACACCTTCGCGAGCCCGTATGTGCAGCGCCCGCTCGAGCTGGGCTTCGATGTCGTCGTGCACTCGGTGACCAAGTACCTGAACGGGCATTCGGACGTGATCGGCGGCGTCGCGATCGTCGGCCGCGGCGCGCACCTGGACGCACTGCGCGAGCGCCTGGGCTTCCTGCAGAACTCGGTCGGCGCGATCGCCGGCCCGTTCGATTCCTTCCTCGCGCTGCGCGGCGTCAAGACGCTCGCGCTGCGCATGGAGCGGCATTGCGCGAGCGCGCTCGAGCTCGCGCGCTGGCTCGAAGCGCAACCGCAGGTCGCGCGCGTGCACTACCCGGGGCTGGAGTCGCACCCGCAGCACGCGCTGGCCAAGCGCCAGATGACCGGCGGCTTCGGCGGCATGATCTCGGCCACGCTGAAGACCGACCTCGCCGGCGCGCGACGCTTTCTCGAAGCGGTTCGCATCTTCTCGCTGGCCGAAAGCCTGGGCGGCGTCGAGAGCCTGATCGAGCACCCGGCGATCATGACCCACGCGACGATCCCCGCCGAGACCCGCGCCACGCTGGGCATAGGCGATTCGCTGGTGCGGTTGTCAGTCGGCGTCGAGGACGTGAACGACCTGCGCGAGGATCTGCGGCAGGCGCTGGCGACGGTGTGATCGCGAGCCGCGGCTGCGATCACGCCCCGGGCTGAGGCCCGTCGTAGCCTTCGACGATCACGAGGTCTATCGTCGAAACCGGTGCGCGCAGCTTGATCGCGTCTTGGTACTCGGGCGAGTGCCAGCAGGCTAGCGCGGCTTGGTACGACGGGAACTCGATCACGACATTGCGGGTGCGGCTCGTGCCTTCCGGGTTCTCGAACCGCCCGGCGCGCACCAGGAAGTGCGCGCCGAATTTCGCGAACGGGATCGCGTTGGCCGCGACGTATGCCTTGTACTTCTCCGCATCGGCCACGTCGACCCGCGCAACCCAGTAGCCCTTTGCCATTCGATCACCTCCGTCAGCGAAGCTTCGACCATTCACCCTGCATTCGACCCGATTGCCGCCGCTCAGGCGGCCGCGATCTCGACCTCGGCGGCAGGCACCACGCGGACCCGCGGCCCGAAGCTCGCCATGCCCGCGAGCGTGGCGTTGTGATGCGCGCTGATCTGCGCCGCCGTCAGGACGGCGTTGTCTACCGTGGAGTGCGCATCGCCGACGAGGACCACGGGATAGCCCAGTGCCAGCGCGCGGCGCGTGGTCGTGTCCACGCAGTAGTCGCTCTGCAGGCCGCAGACCACCAGGCGGTCTATGCCGCGCTCTTGCAGCACGCGCTGCAGGTCGGTGCGGTGGAACGAGTCCGGCGTCGTCTTGCGAACCCGAACGTCGTCCGGCCGGGTCGCGAGGCCGCGCGCGAGCTGCCAGCCTTCGCTGTCGAACTCCAGCGAGCCGACCTCTTCCTCGTGCTGGATCAGGATCACCGGCGCGCCGGCGGTGCGCGCCTTCGCGCTGACCGCGTTAATCCGCTCGAGGACGCGTTCGATGTCGTACGCGGCCTCGTCGCCGGTACACAGCGCGTGTTGGACGTCGATGATGAGCAGTGCTGTCTTCATGGGTTTGCAATCTTTCGGGGGCTACACCGACCGCGTGATCCCGCCATCCACGCGCAGGTTCTGCCCGGTGATGTAGCCGGCCTTGTCCGACACCAGGAACGCGATCAGCTCCGAGACTTCTTCCATCCGGCCGTAGCGCCGCATCGGCACGCGCTGCGCGATGCCGTCCTTCTCGGGCAGGCTGTCGATGAAGCCGGGCAGCACGTTGTTGATGCGCACGTTGTCGGCCGCGACCTGGTCCGCGACCAGCTTCGTGAATGACGCCAGCCCGGCGCGGAACACCGCCGAGGTCGGGAAGGCCGCTTCGGGTTCGAACGCGGCGAAGCTCGAGATGTTGACGATCGCACCGTGCCGCTGCCGGCGCATGATGGGCGCGACCAGCCGCGTCGGCCGCACGGCGTTCAGCAGATAGGTCGCCATGCCGCGTTGCCAGTCGTCGTCGGTCAGGTCCAGCACCGGGCCGCGCGGGCCGTGGCCGGCGCTGTTGACCAGCGCATCGATGCGGCCCCAGCGCTGCATCGTCAACTCGACGAGCCGCGCAAGGTCGTCGTTCGACTGGTTCGAGCCGGTCACGCCGATGCCGCCGAGCTCGTTCGCGAGCGCCTCGCCCTTGCCGGACGACGACAGGATCGCGACGTGGTAGCCGTCGCGCGCCAGCGTGCGCGCAGCATGCGCACCCATGCCGCTGCCGCCGGCGGTGATGACCGCGACCTTGGGCGCGGTGTTCTCGGACGAGGCTGCAAGCGGTGTTGCCATGGGTCTTGTTTCCCCGGAAATCTGGTCTCGATCAAACGACACTGCGCACACCCTGCACGCGCTCGCCGTACCACGGCACGCACAGCCGCGCCGGTTCGCCGTTCGCCAGCCAGACGCGCTCCCACACCATGTCGCCGGCCAGGATGTGCAGCCCGTCGGTGCAGCCCTCGCGGGTGTGCAGCACGACCGGCGGCGGCGCCGCGAGCTCCCACCACCGCAAGTCGACCAGCCGCTCCTCGGCCTCGACGATCTCCGGCGTCGCGAAGCGCCACAACGACGTGCCCATCAGATCGCCGGCCGGGCGCTTCCAGTCGCACTCGCGCGGCCGCGACACCGCGAGCAGCCGGTGGTCGACATCGGTCACCAGATGGCAGGGCTCGTTGCTCGTGCACACCAGGCGGCGCAGCGCGTAGTCGTCCGACGGCGCGGCCGCGAGCGAGCGCAACGCGCGCTGCGCGACCTCGGGCTCGGGCACCAGCGCACCCGACTCCCAGCGCGACACCGTCGACTGGTCGACCTCGAGCAGCGCCGCGACATACGCCTGCTTGAGCCCGCGCGCACGGCGCAGGCGGCGCAGCCGCAGATGGAATGCGGGCAGGGCGGTGAGCGGCGGGTTCATCGGCACGACGACGACAAGGAGCGCGCATTGTGACCCGAACCCGCGAGACCCGATCTCGCGGAGGGAGACGGCCGCGGCTACGTGCGGCGCAACGCGCGCAACGCCAACGGCAGCGACAGCACCGCGAGGCCGAAGCCCAGCCACGCCGCAGCCGCCCAGCCCCCTTGCGTGGCCACCGCCGCGATCAGCGGCGGCCCGGCAAGCGAGCCGCTGGCACCGAACTGCGCGAGCGCGCCATACGCTTGCGCCGTACGCCGCGGCCCGCCGGCGATCTGCGGCAGCAGCGCGAACGCGAGCCCGCCGAACAAGCCCAGCGCGGCGTTCATCAGCAGCGCCGCGGCGCCTATCGTCGCAACCGGCGTCGCCGTACCGAACACGACGAACATCAACAGCCCCGGCAGCAGCAGCGAGATCGCGACCAGCGGCTTGTGCCACGCCGGCCGCCGCACGATCAAGGCGACGAACAAGCTGCCCGGCACGGTCGCGAACGAGGCCCACGCGGTCCACCGGCCGGCCTCGGCGACACCCAGCCCCTGCACCGCGAGCACGGTCGGCAACAGCGCAAGCACGCCGATGCCCAGCATCGCGAAGCCGCCGAACGCGGCCGCGAGGTACCACGCGCTCGCGGCCATCGGACCATCGCCCGG
>DATEFR010000009.1:0-6380 GCA_035280545.1 Burkholderiaceae bacterium
CCGAACTCGCGCACGTTGCCGACCGGGAAGTCTTCCCAGTACCAGCGGATCGGGCGTGATCGGAAGGCGGCGAGGGACGGGTCGGACACGATGGCGGTGCGGGTGGCGGCAAGGAAGGAGGAGCCAGGGGGTCGCTAAGGATAAGCCGGCGCCGACGACAGCCGCTCGTAGACCAGCTCGGCCGCGGCCAGGTCCTCGAGCGCGCTGCCGACGGCCTTGAACAGCGTGACCTCGGCGGCGTTGCCGCGGCCCGGGCATCGGCCGGCGCACAGATCCGCGAGCGTGCCTTGCAGCGCGGCCGGCGCGAAACCGCTTTCGGCGATCGCGGCCAGCAGGTCGCCCGACTTGACGAGCGCCTCGGGCGTGTCGATGTACACGCGGGCGCGCTCGAAGCAGGCCGCGTCGGCCTCGCGCATGTGCGGCGTGAAGCTGCCGATCAGGTCCAGGTGCGTGCCTGCCGCGAGCCAGCGGCCTTGGATCAACGCGGCGGTCGACAACGTCGCGCAACTGACGATGTCGGCCGCGGCGACGCTGGCCGCGAGATCGGCGCTGGCGTGCGCGGCGAAGCCGGCCGCACGCAACGTGGCGGCCAGTCGTTCGGCGCCTTCGGGGCGATGGTTCCAGACGATGACCTCGGTGATGGGCCGCACCGCGCGCATCGCATCGGCCAGCAGCGACGCGACACGCCCGGCGCCGACGATCAGCAATCGATGCGCATCGGGCCGTGCGAGGTACGACGCGGCGAGCGCCGCCGCGGCCGCGGTGCGGCGGCTCGTGATCGTGTCGCCGTCGAGTTGCGCGAGCGGCTCACCGGTGTTCGCGTCGTAGAGCAGGTAGGTCGAGTGCAGGCCCGGCAGGCCGCGCGCGCCGTTGCCCGGAAAGATCATCACGGTCTTCAGGCCGAAGCGCCGGCCGGCGCGCCAGGCCGGCATCAGGAGCACGGTACCGCGCGGCGTGCTGCTTCCGTCGGGGTCGGCGATCGTGTGCACGTGGCGCTGCGGTACCTCGCAGCCGGCCACGAACATCGTGCGCAGCGCGGCAATCAACTCGGAGAAGCCGAGGTGGCGGCAAGTCGCGGCAGCGTCGACGATGCGCATCGGATGCGGCGTCAGGCGCGATCGGTGTCGCCCGAGGATGCGGCCGCTTCGGCGGGTTCATCAACGGGCGACTCGGGGCGATGCAGCGCCCACTGCGTCGTGCGGCCGTTGACGAACGTGATCTCGACCCGCGAACCGCCATCGTCGGCCCAGGCCCAGACCTCGGGGCCTTTGCCCGACTCGTCGCCGCTGACGCGCCGGCCGATGCTGCGCGTGCGCTTGACGATCTCGAGCATGCTCATGCGCGGCTGCAGCGCCGCGTTCAGCATCACGGCGCTGTCGACCCGGCCCATCGGCGATTCGCCGGCGTTGCGCAGCACGCGCAGGCTGCGGCTGAACTGCAGCAGCAGCCAGAACACGATGACGCTGAACGCGAGCGCGACACCGCGCCAGCCGTAGCTGCTCCAGCCGGCGCACAACGCGGCCGCGGCCAGCGCCCATCCCACCCAAGGATTCATGCCACCTCCGCTTCGAGCGGCCCGACGAAGCCGGTGCGCAAGGTGTGCGCCCAGTCGGGGCGGCCTTCGCGCTCGGCGCGGCGCGCGCTGGACTCCCAGTCGTACGCCACCGCGCGCAGTGCGACGCTCCAGCCGGCCGCGCCGCGTTCGAGCAGCGTATAGCGCGCATGCGGCGCGCGGGTCTCGATCACATGCGGATGGCCGTGGTCGTCGTCGTAGCCCTGCAGCCCGACGCTGCCCGGGTTGACGATCAGGCGCCCGTCCGCGAGCCGCAGCACACGCGGCATGTGCGTGTGGCCGCACAGGATCACCGCGTTGGCGATGCCTTGCTGCACGGCACCGGCGCGCTCGGTCGCCTCCGCCAGCGTTGCCGCGCGCACGCCGTTCGCACCGCGGCCGACACCGGCGAAGCCCGGCATCGTCGTTTCGAGGAAGTAGACCAGGTCGCTGGTCGGCGTGCCGTGGCAGCAGTAGACCTCGTCGCTCAGGCTGCGTGTCGCCGGCAGCGACGCGATCCAGTCGCGGTGTGCGGGCTGCAGCTCATCGGCGGTGTGCGCATCGGAGGCGCTCATGCGATCGCGCGGCAGGGTCAGCAGCTGGCGCTCGTGGTTGCCGGCGATCGTCGGCAAGCGCAGCGGCATCAGCCGCTCGGCGGTCGCGGCACCCCACAGCGGGCCCGAGAGGATGTCGCCGAGGTTGACGACGATGTCCGCCCGTTGCGCGGCGATGTCGGCCAGCACCGCGTCCAGTGCAGGCAGGTTGCCGTGGATGTCGGAGATCGCGGCGATCTTCATCATCGTCCTCCTGCTGCTGTCGTCATCACAGGCCGCGCGCGATCGCGATCGCGTCCTCGATGCGGTCCACCGCGTGGATCGTCAATCCATCGATCGCCTTCTTCGGCGCGTTCGACTTCGGTACGACCGCGATCGAGAAGCCGAGTTTCGCCGCTTCCTTCAACCGCTCCTGGCCACGCGGCGCCGGCCGCACTTCGCCGGCCAGCCCGACCTCGCCGAAGGCGATGAAGCCGCGCGGCAGCGGCTTGCCGCGCAGCGAGCTCTGGATCGCGAGCATCACCGCCAGATCGGCCGCCGGCTCGCTGATGCGCACGCCGCCGACCGCGTTGACGAACACATCCTGGTCGAACGCGGCAATGCCGGCATGACGGTGCAGCACCGCGAGCATCATCGCGAGCCGGTCGCGCTCGATGCCCACCGAGAGCCGGCGCGGACTGGGCCCGCCCGAATCGACCAGCGCCTGGATCTCGACCAGCAGCGGCCGCGTGCCCTCGAGCGTGACCAGCACGCACGAGCCGGCGACCGGCTCGCCGTGCGTGGACAAAAAGATCGCGCTCGGGTTCGCGACGCCCTTCAGCCCCTTCTCGGTCATCGCGAACACGCCGATCTCGTTGACCGCGCCGAAGCGGTTCTTGATCGCGCGCACCAGCCGGAAGCTGGAGTGCGTATCGCCCTCGAAGTACAGCACCGTGTCGACGATGTGCTCGAGCACGCGCGGGCCGGCCAGCGCGCCTTCCTTGGTCACGTGGCCGACCAGCACGATGGTCGTGCCGCTGGACTTCGCGATGCGGGTGAGCTGCGCCGCGCACTCGCGCACCTGCGCGACCGAGCCGGGCGCGGACGAGAGCTGGTCGCTGTACAGCGTCTGGATCGAGTCGATCACGCAGACGGCGGGCTGCTCGGTCTCGATCGTCGCGGCGATCTTCTCGAGCTGGATCTCGGCCAGCACGCGCACCTGCGAGCCGTTCAGCCCGAGCCGGCGCGAGCGCAGCGCAACCTGCGCGCCGCTTTCTTCGCCGGTGACATACAGCGTTTTCAGATGGCGCGACAGCGCATCCAGCGCCTGCAGCAGCAGCGTCGACTTGCCGATGCCGGGGTCGCCGCCGATCAGCACGACGCCGCCGGCGACGATGCCGCCGCCGAGCACGCGGTCCAGCTCATCGAGGCTGGTCGGTTGGCGTTCGACGTCGCTCGCGTCGATCTCGGCCAGCGTCGCAACCGGCTGGCTCGCGACCAGCCCGCGCGCGCCCGCGTTCGCGCCGAAACGGTTCTTCGCCGGCGCTTCGTCGATCGATTCGACCAGCGTGTTCCACGCGCCGCAGCTCGGGCATTTGCCCAGCCAGCGCGGGGAGGTGCCACCGCATTCGGTGCAGACGTAGATCGATTTGTCCTTGGCCATGCGGCGATTGTCGCCGCCGCCCCCGCCGAAGCCGTTCAGGGCGCGCCTAGCGCGACCCCCGCCGGCACCGGTGCGGGCCGCAGCCAACGCGGCCATGCGAGCCGGCCGCGACCGGAGCGTGGTCCGGAGCGGTTGTTTTCAACCGGCTCGACGACCAGCCGCGTCTCGCGCTCGGCCTGGATCAGCGTGCGGCTGCGTGGCTGCAGCGCGAAGCTGTCGCCGGCATGCAGGAAGTGATCGCCGAGGTCGCGGGCTCGCGTGATCCAGACCAGCCCGGCCAGCACGCGCAGCCGCATCGGGTGCGGGCGGTCCCAGGCGATCAGCTCGCCGCGGGTCAGTTGCAGCAGTTGTTCGGTGGGGCGTTGGGAGGCGGGGCGGCGCATGGTGGTTCTCCTGGTGGGCGCGCTCTCGAGATGGAACGCCTCGACGAGCGGCGCAGCCAGTGTCCGGCAATGGCTGTGCACTTGCTACGGGCAGAACCGAAGCAACTGAACCGGCACAGATGGCCATGGCGCGATCTGTGCCGGTGACAACTGACTAGCTCTGTATCTGTCACCCGCGCACGCGGCGCGCCACAATGGCTGATGGACCGTGCCGCCGACCCCGGTTTCCCGCTGTACCACCGTGTGGCCGGCGAGTTGGAACGAGCGATCGTCGGCGGCAGCCTGCGCGCCGGCGACCGGCTGCCGTCGGTGCGGCTGCTGTGCCAGCAGCACGGCGTCAGCGCATCGACTGCGACGCTCGCGTATCGCTGGCTCGAGAACCGCGCGCTGGTCGAGGCGCGGCCGAAGTCGGGTTATTTCGTCGCGCGGCGCGCGCCGGCGCTGCCCGAGCCGCAGCTCGACGCGCGCATGGACAAGCCGGGGTTCGTGACGCCCGACGACATCACCCGCGAGTTCCTGCTCGGTTCGGATGATGCGCTGGCCGCGCCGTCGTTCTGCCGCATGCCGTCGCGCGAGCTGCTGCCCGAGGCGAAGCTGCGCGCCATCACCGCGAAGCTGAACCGGCTGCACCCCGAATACGCGACGCGCTACTACATCACCGGAAGCGCCGCGCTGCGCCATGAGATCGCGCGGCGCAGCGTCAACGCCGGCGTGCAGCTTCGGCCCGAGAACATCGTGCTGACGCACGGCGGCACCGAAGCGGTGTTCCTCGCGCTGCGCACCGCGGCCAAGCCCGGCGACACGATTGCCATCGAGTCGCCGAGCTACTGGATGCTGCTCGAGATCATCCGCAGCCTGGGGATGAAGTCGATCGAGATCCCGACCCATCCGCGCGACGGCATCTCGCTGGACGCGTTGGACTTCGTGACCCGCGAGCGTGGCGCGATCGCGGCCTGCGTCGTGATCCCGAACTTCCAGAACCCGCTGGGCAGCCTGATGCCGGTCGAGCACAAGCGCCGACTGGTGGCGCTCTCGGTCGAGCGCGGCTTCACGGTGATCGAGACCGACATCTACGGCGAGACCCACTTCGGCGACGAGCGCCCGCCGGTGTGCAAGAGCTTCGACGAGACCGACGACGTGATCCTGTGCTCGGCGTTCACGAAGACCGTCGCGCCCGGTTATCGCGTGGGCTGGATGGCGCCGGGGCGGCGCTTCAAGGAGGCGCAGTCGCTGAAGTTCCACACCTCGGTGACCGGCGTCGTGCTGCAGCAGGAGGTGCTCGCCGAGTTCATGCGCGACGGCGGCTACGACCACCACATGCGCAAGCTGCGCGCCGCGATCCGCGCCCAGTCGGCGCAGATGATCGATGCAGTGACGCGTTATTTCCCGCCGGGCTGCAAGCTGAGCCGGCCGCAAGGCGGCTACATGCTGTGGATCGAGCTGCCGCAGCAGGTCGACTCGCGCCGCGTGTTCGAGCTCGCGCGGCGCGAACACATCGGGCTTGCACCGGGCGCGACCTTCAGCTGCAGCCGGCGCTTCGATCACTTCATCCGGCTGCACTACGGCGAGCCGTGGTCGGCGCGGCTGGATGCGAACCTGAAGCGGCTGGGCGAGATCATCGGGGAGTTGGCTGAGCGCTGAGGGACTGCTGCTTCCACCAACCGTTCGGGCTGAGGTATCGAAGCCCTGTTACGAACCACTGCTCTAATCCCACCAATGGACTTCTCGATCTGGCTCACCTTTTTCGCCGCAGCCTGGCTGATCAGCCTGTCGCCCGGCGCCGGCGCGGTCGCGGCGATGAGCGCCGGGCTGAACCACGGCTTCGTGCGCGGCTACGTGATGTGCTTCGGTCTGATCCTGGGCATCTGGACCCAGGTGCTGGTGGTGGGCCTCGGCCTGGGCGCGCTGATCGCGGCCTCCAGTCTCGCGTTCGCGATCGTCAAGTGGCTGGGCGTGGCCTACCTCGTCTGGCTGGGCATCAAGCAGTGGCGCGCGCCGGCGCGGCCGCTGGCCGAGGCCGACGACCCGGACGCAGCCCGCCGCGTCACGCCGCGCCAACTGATCCTGCGCGGCTGGATGATCAACGCGGTCAACCCCAAGGGCACGGTGTTCCTGCTGGCGGTGGTGCCGCAGTTTCTCGATCTGTCGCGCTCGCTCGCACCGCAGTACGGGGTGATCGCCGCGACGCTGGCGTTCACCGACCTGGTCGTGATGGGCGGCTATACCGCGCTCGCGGCCAAGGTGCTGCG
>DATEFR010000010.1:0-5800 GCA_035280545.1 Burkholderiaceae bacterium
GTGCGGCGCTGGAGCCACCTCGAACGCCAGCGCGGCGGCATCGGCACGCGCGGCGGCCCGGGCGAGGCGCAGATCGAGCTCGACCGCCGCATGATCGGCGAGCGCATCATCCGCGTGAAGAAGCAGCTCGAGCGCGTCAAGCGCCAGCGCAGCACGCAGCGCCGCGCGCGCCAGCGCAACCAGACGTTCCGGATCTCGCTGGTCGGCTACACGAACGCCGGCAAGTCGACGCTGTTCAATGCGCTGGTCAACGCGCGCGCCTACGCGGCCGACCAGCTGTTCGCGACGCTGGACACGACGACGCGGCAGTTGCACCTGAACGATTCCGCGGGCCATCCGCTCGCGCGCTCGGCATCGCTGAGCGACACGGTGGGCTTCATACGCGATCTGCCGCACAAGCTGGTCGAAGCATTCGAGGCGACGCTGCAGGAGGCGAACGACGCCGATCTGCTGCTGCATGTCGTCGACTGCGCGAACCCGCTGCTCGACGAGCAGATGGACGAAGTCGGGCGCGTGCTCGCCGAGATCGGCGCGGCCGATATCCCGCAGGTGCTGGTCTTCAACAAGCTGGACAGGCTCGAGCCGGACCAGCGCCCGCGCGAACTGCGCGACGTGCTCGAGCTCGACGGCGGGCGGCGCGTGCCGCGTGTCTTCGTCAGCGCCGCGACGGGTGAAGGGCTGGACGTGCTGCGCCACGTGCTCGCCGAAGCCGTGAACACGGCAGGCGACGACGCACGTCACTTGAGCTATGCCGAATCTGCCCCAGATGAGGCGCACGAAGAAGACCAAGACGAAGAACAAACCGATCGGGCGCACCGCACCGGCACCGATCACACGCGGGCATGACCATGCGCTTTCCCAAGTTCGCCAAGTTCGGACTCATCCTCAGCAACGGCCGTGACGGCCCGCCCGATCTCGACGAGCTCTGGCGCGATTTCAATCGCAAGCTCAGCGGCCTGTTCGGCGGCAAGGGCGGCGGTCCGCGCGGCAACGGCTCGGGCGAGGGCGGCAACGGCGGCGGCCCGAACTTCCAGCCCGACATGAAGAGCGCCGGCGTCGGCGTCAGCCTGATCGCCGGCGTCGTCGCGCTGATCTGGCTGGGCAGCGGCTTCTTCATCGTCCAGGAAGGGCAGCAGGCCGTCGTCACCTCGTTCGGCAAGTACAGCCACACGGCGGATGCCGGCTTCCAGTGGCGCATGCCGTATCCGTTCCAGGCGCACGAGACGGTCAACTTCACGCAGCTGCGCACCAAGGAGGTCGGCCGCAACAACGTGGTCGCGGCGACCGGGCTGCGCGACTCGTCGATGCTGACGCAGGACGAAAACATCGTCGACATCCGCTTCACCGTGCAGTACCGGTTGAAGGATGCGCGCATGTTCCTGTTCGAGAACCGCGACCCCGAGGACGCGGTCGTGCTCGCCGCCGAGTCGGCGGTGCGCGAGATCGTCGGCCGCAGCCGCATCGACTCGGTGCTGTACGAGCAGCGCGATGCGATCGCGGCCGAACTGGTCAAGTCGGTGCAGAACCAGCTCGACCGGCTGAAGGCCGGCATCGTCGTCGTCAACGTCAACGTGCAGAGCGTGCAGCCGCCCGAGCAGGTGCAGGCCGCGTTCGAAGACACGCTGAAGGCCGGACAGGACGGCGACCGCCTGAAGAAGGAGGGCCTGGCCTACGCGAGCGACGTGATCCCCAAGGCCCAGGGCACGGCCGCACGACTGCGCGAAGAGGCCGAGGGCTACAAGGCCAAGACCATCGCCGAGGCGGAGGGCGACGCGCGCCGCTTCACGAGCGTGCTGGCCGAGTACCAGAAGGCGCCGGCCGTGACGCGCGACCGGATGTACATCGACACGATGCGGCAGGTCTACTCGAACGTCAGCAAGGTGCTGGTCGATTCGCGCAACAACTCGAACCTGCTGTACCTGCCGCTGGACAAGCTGGTGCAGCAATCGACCGTGACGCTGAATCCGACGGCGCCGACGGCACCGTCGACGCTGCCCGACACATCGACTTCGACCGGCACGAGCGACGCGCGCTCGCGCGACAACCAGCGCGGTCGCGACCGCGAAAGCCGCTGAGCGCCGGAGCCTGCACGCCATGAATCGCATCGTTCTTCTTCTCGGCGCCCTGCTGTTGGGGTTGATGCTGCTGAACTCGACGCTCTTCGTCGTCGACCAGAAGCAGGTCGCCGTCGTGTACGCCCTGGGCGAGATCAAGGAAGTGATCCAGGAGCCGGGGCTGAAGTGGAAGCTGCCGCCGCCGTTCCAGAACGTCGTCTTCCTCGACCGTCGCATCCAGACGATGGACAGCCCCGAGAACCGCCCGATCTTCACCGCCGAGAAGAAGAGCCTGGTGATCGACTGGCTGATCAAGTGGCGCGTGATCGATCCGCGCCAGTTCATCCGCAACAGCGGCACCGACATGCGCAACGTCGAGACGCGGCTGAGCCCTATCGTGCATGCCGCCTTCAACGAGGAGGTCACGAAGCGCACGGTCGGCGAGGTGCTGTCCAGCGGCCGCGACAAGGTCATGCAGGACGTGCGGGCGCGCCTGGCTGACGAAGCCAAGTCGTTCGGCATCGAGATCCAGGACGTGCGCATCAAGCGCGTCGACTTCGTCGCCAACATCACCGAGTCGATCTACAGCCGGATGCGCTCGGAGCGCCAGCAGGTCGCCAACCAGCTGCGCGCGACCGGCGGTGCCGAGGGCGAGAAGGTCCGCGCCGATGCCGATCGGCAGACCCAGGTGATCCTGGCCGAGGCGTATCGCGACGCTCAGAAGGTCAAGGGCGAGGGCGATGCAAAAGCCTCGCAGCTGTTCGCCGATGCGTTCGGACGCGATCCGCAGTTCGCCGAGTTCTATCGCAGCCTCGAAGCCTACCGCGCGACCTTCCGCACCCGCTCCGACGTGGTCGTCGTCGACCCGAGCAGCGAGTTCTTCAAGGCGATGCGCGGCAGCGCGCCGACACCGGCCCCGGCGCCGGGACCGGCGAAGAAGTAGAAAAAGACGCGAGGCGTGACCCCTGGCTTCTGGGACTACCTCACCGGCGCCTTCGCGCTGATGCTGGTGATCGAAGGTGTCCTGCCGTTCCTGAGCCCGCCGCGCTGGCGCGCCGTGTTCGAGCGCGCGACGCGGATGAGCGACGGCCAGATCCGCTTCATCGGCCTCGCGAGCATGCTCGCGGGCCTCGTGATGCTGTACTTCTTCTTCGGCTGAGCAGCTCGCGCGCGCCGGTACAATTCGGTTTTTAACCCCCGGCGGTTTTTGTTATGTCGTCTGCTTGGCTGCTGCCCGAGCACATTGCCGACGTATTGCCTGCGCAGGCCCGGCACATCGAGGAACTCCGTCGCGGGCTGCTCGACGTGGCACGCAGCTATGGCTGCGAGCTCGTGATGCCGCCGCTGCTCGAGCACATCGAATCGCTGCTGTCAGGCACCGGCCGCGAGCTGGACCTGAAGACCTTCAAGCTGGTCGACCAGCTCAGCGGCCGCACCCTCGGCTTGCGCGCGGACTCGACGCCGCAGGTCGCGCGCATCGACGCGCACCTGCTGAACCGCCAAGGCGTGGCCCGGTTGTGCTACTGCGGCCCGGTGCTGCATGCGCGACCCAGCGCGATGCATGCGACCCGCGAGCCGCTGCAGTTCGGCGCCGAGATCTACGGCCATGCCGGGCTCGAAGCGGATCTCGAGATCCAGGACCTCGCGCTCGATTGCCTGCGCCGCGCCGGTCTGCGCGATCTGGTGCTGGACCTCGGCGATGCGCGCATCGTGCGCTCGCTGCTGGCCGGCGTCGTCGCCGACAGCGCGCGGCTCGAGCAGGTGTATGCCGCGCTCGCCGTCAAGGACGCCGCGGCGCTGCGCGAGGCGACCGACGGCCTGCCGGCCGACGCGGCGAACTCGCTGCGCGCACTGCTGACGCTGTACGGCGGGGTCGACGTGATCGCGGCGGCGCGCAAGGTGCTGCCGGCGCGCGAGCTGCTGCGCGCCGCGCTGGCCGACCTGGAGGCGCTGGCCGCGCATGCGGCACGCGCTCACCCCGACGTCAAGGTCGGCTTCGATCTCGCCGACATCGGCGGCAATGGCTACTACAGCGGCGCGCGCTTCGCGGTGTATGCCAACGGCTGGCCCGATGCGATCGCCCGCGGCGGTCGCTACGACGAAGTCGGTGCGGTGTTCGGCCGCAACCGCCCGGCGGTCGGCCTGGGCCTGGACCTGAAGACCGTCGCGAACCTCGCGCCGGGGCCGCGTCCGCATGCCGCGGTTCGTGCGCCGTGGAGCGAGGACGCGACGCTGCGCCAGGCCGTGCGGCGCCTGCGCGAGCAAGGCGACAGCGTCGTCTGCATCCTGCCCGGCCACGAGCACGAAGGTCAGGAGTTCGACTGCGACCGTGAGCTCGTGCTCGTCGGCAGCGAATGGGTCGTGCGCGCGCTCTGAGTTTCTCGTTTTCTTCTCCCCCGCTTCTCCAGCTTCGGATTTTCGACATGCAACACATCAGCACGGCCGAGCGCGGCCAGAGTCGCGACACGTCGTCGGGCCGCGGCCATAACGTGGTCGTCGTCGGCACGCAATGGGGCGACGAAGGCAAGGGCAAGGTCGTCGACTGGCTGACCGACCATGCGCAAGCGGTCGTGCGCTTCCAGGGCGGCCACAATGCCGGCCACACGCTCGTGATCAACGGGGTGAAGACGGCGCTGCAGCTGATCCCGTCGGGCATCATGCGCGAGGGCGTGGCCTGCTACATCGGCAACGGCGTGGTCGTCGACCCGACCCACTTGCTGGGCGAGATCGAGCGACTCGAGAAGATCGGCGTCGAGGTCCGCTCGCGGCTGTTCGTCAGCGAGTCTTGCCCGCTGATCCTGCCGTTCCACGTCGAAGTCGACAAGGCCCGCGAGGCGCTGCGCGAGACCAGCGGCGCCGGCAAGATCGGCACCACGGGGAAGGGCATCGGGCCCGCGTACGAGGACAAGGTCGCGCGCCGCGCGCTGCGCGTGCAGGATCTGAAGCATCCCGAGCGTTTCGCGAAGAAGCTGCGCGAGCTGCTGGAGCTGCACAACTTCGCGCTGCAAGGCTACCTGCATGGCAGCGCACTCGAGTTCCAGCCGATCTACGACCTCGCGATGAAGGTCGCCGAGCAGTTGAAGCCGATGCTGGCCGATGTCGGCTACACGCTGTACAGCGCGAACAAGGCCGGCGCGAACATCCTGTTCGAAGGCGCGCAGGGCAGTCTGCTAGACATCGACCACGGAACCTATCCGTTCGTGACCTCGAGCAACTGCGTTGCGGGCAACGCGGCCGCGGGCGCGGGTGTCGGCCCGGATCAGCTGCACTACATCCTCGGCATCACGAAGGCGTACACGACGCGTGTCGGCGGCGGCCCGTTTCCAACCGAGCTGGACATCAACGCGGTCGGCACCGTGGGTCATCACCTGTCGACGGTCGGGCAGGAGCGCGGCGTTGTCACCGGCCGGCCGCGCCGCTGCGGCTGGCTCGATGCAGCGCTGCTGAAGCGCTCGAGCATCATCAACGGCATCTCGGGCCTGTGCCTGACCAAGCTGGACGTGCTCGACGGTCTGCCCGAGATCAAGGTCTGCGTCGGCTACGAGCTGCACGGCAAGCGCATCGACATCCTGCCGCTGGACGCCGACGACATCGCGGCATGCGTGCCGGTCTACGACACGTTCCCCGGCTGGACCGAGTCGACTTTCGGCGTGACGGCCTGGGACAAGCTGCCGCTCAACGCGCGCCGTTATCTCGAGCGCGTGCAGGCGTTCATCGGCGCGCCGATCGACATGGTCTCGACCGGC
>DATEFR010000011.1:0-2765 GCA_035280545.1 Burkholderiaceae bacterium
CAGCGCCTCGGCGCCGCCGCCGAGCTGGCTCCACCAGTCGATCACCAGTTCGGGCTGCAGCTTGATGATCTCGAGGCGCTGCGCCATGCGCTGCGCGATCTCGCGATGCAGCCACGGCGCCGGCTGCGGCGCGCGCGCAAGGCGCCGCAGCGACATCGCGACGCCCGCGGCATCGAGACGACGGGCATCGGATTCGGTAGTCGCGGCCATCGCGGAAAGTATATTGAGCCGATGTCGACGATGCTTTCGCAGGTGCTTCGCGTGCCGGGCCTGTGCGCCGTCTGCCGCCAATGGGGCCGCGAGCGCATCTGCAGCGAATGCCTTGCGCGCTATGCCGCACCGGTGCTGCGCTGCCGCCGCTGCGCGCTCGAGGTGCCCGCGGGCACGACGCTGTGCGGCGCCTGCCTGAGCGACCCGCCGCCGTTCGAGCGCGCGCTCGCGGCGCTCGACTACGGCTTTCCGTGGGCCGATCTGGTCGCGCGTTTCAAGTTCCATGACGGGTTGGACCTGGCCGATGCGCTCGCGCAGCGCATCGTCGAGGCGCACGCGGCCGACCGTCACGCCATGCCACGCCCCGAACTGCTGCTGCCGGTGCCGCTGAGCGCCGAACGTGCCCGCGAGCGCGGCTACAACCAGGCATGGGAGCTTGCGCGCCGCATCGCGCGGCGGCTGCGCTGCCCGGCCGAAGCGCAGTGGCTGCTGCGCGTGAAGGACACGCCGCACCAGCTCGCGCTGCCCATCGAGCGCCGCGCCGGCAATGTGCGCGGCGCGTTTGCGATCGCGCCCGAACACCGCGATACGCTGCGCGGTCGCGCGGTGACCGTGATCGACGACGTCATGACGACGGGCGCGACCGCAGCGGAGATCGCCCGCGCGCTGCTGCAGGCCGGCGCGGCGCAGGTGCACGTGTGGATGCTCGCGCGCACGCCGCGCCCTGGCGAGCGCTGAACGCGCTCATCCTCTTCCACAACGAACGACGAACCTCCTCGATCGCGCATGTTCAACATCGTCCTCGTCCACCCGGAGATCCCGCCGAACACCGGCAACGTGATCCGCCTGGCCGCCAACACCGGCTGTGCACTGCATCTGATCGAGCCGCTGGGCTTCTCGATGGACGATCGCCAGCTCAAGCGCGCCGGCCTGGACTACCACGAGTACGCCGCGGTGCGCGTGCACGCCTCGTGGGACGCCTTCGTGCGCGATGCGCGGCCCGACACGCAACGTCTGTTCGCGTTCACGACCCGCGGCGAACAGCGCTTCGCCGACGTGGCCTGGCGCACCGGCGACTGGCTGGTGTTCGGCTCCGAAACGGCGGGGCTGCCGGCCATGCTGCGCGATGCCTGGCCGGCCGCGCAGCGCGTACGCCTGCCGCTGCGCGCAGGCCAGCGCAGCCTGAACCTCAGCAACGCGGTCGCGGTCGCGGTGTTCGAGGCGTGGCGGCAGAACGGCTACGCCGGCGGCTCGTGAGGCGCCGTGCTCAGATGGGCCGGGCGTAAGCCTCGGCGTCGTAGCGCTCCATCCAGATCGCGGGCTTCGCGAGCGGCGCGTAACCGTAGCGCGCATACAAGGCCGGCGCGGTGCTGGTCACGAGGCTGAAGCGGCGCAGGCCCTGCAGATCGGGGTGCGCGACCACCGCGTCCATCAGCGCTGCGCCGATGCGCTCGCCGCGCCGCGCCTCGATCACGAACACGTCGGCCAGCCACGCGACGTGGCCCGGTCGGTGACGACCCGCGCGAAGCCGACTTGGTGATGGCCATCGTAGGCCCCGAAACACAGCGAATGGGCCAGCGAACGATCGACCGTCGCGCGCGAGATGCCGCGCGCCCAATGCGACCGATGGCAGAGGAAGTCGTGAATCAGCCCCGCATCGAGCCTCGCCGGGTCGCAACTGATCTCGATCATTCCGGCTGCACCCCGGCGGCCTTGATCACCTTGGCCCAGCGCTCGCGCTCGGTCTTCATCAGCCCGGCCAGCCCCTCCGGCGCGGTGCCGGCGGCGCTGAAGTACTGGCCCAGCATCTTCGCGCGCACGTCGTTGCTCTTGATGATGCGAATCAGCTCGTTCGCGACGCGCTCGACGATGGGCTTGGGCGTCGCGGCCGGCGCGAGCACGGCCTGCCACGAGATCGCCTCGAAGTCCGGATAGCCCTGCTCGACCAGGCTGGGCAGTTCCGGCAGCGACGCCGACCGCCCCAGCGTCGTGACGCCCAGCGCCTTCAGCTTGCCGGCGCGGATCTGTCCGATCGCGATGCCCGGCACCATGAAGCCGGCCTGCACCTGCCCGGCGAGGATCGCGTTGACGATCTGCGGGAAGCCTTGATACGGCACGTGCACGAGGTCGATCCCGGCGCGCGCCTTGAACAGCTCCATCGCGAGATGCGCAGCGCTGCCGTTGCCGACGCTGCCGTAGTTGAGCTGACCCGGCCTGGCCTTCGCGATGCGCACGAAATCGGCCAGCGTGTTCGCACCGAGCTTGGGGTCGACGACCAGCACGTTCGGCGAGGTCGCCACCAGCGTGACCGGCGCGAGATCCTTCGCCGGGTCATAGCCCAGACTCTTGCTGAGCAGCGGCGCGGTGACGAGCGGACCCTGGATCGTGAAGAGGAACGTATAGCCGTCCGGCTCCGCATGCGCGACCGTGCCGGTGCCGACGTTGCCGCCGGCCCCCGGCTTGTTGTCGACGATCACGGTCTGCTTCAACGCAGCGCCCAGCGGCTCGGCGATCAGGCGCGCGATCAGATCCGGCGAGCTGCCGGGCGGGAACGG
>DATEFR010000012.1:0-7617 GCA_035280545.1 Burkholderiaceae bacterium
GTCGAGTCGCCCAAGGTTCAGGCCGCGTTCTGCTCCGTGGAGGCGGCGCGCCTGACGAACTGAGCCGCTGCGGCTCGCGGCCGCGCACGCGTGCACGTCACGTGGGCGCGGCCCGTGCACCGACACGCTCGACAGCCAATCCGCTCCCAACATGGACACCAACGCCGCGGCCGGCTTGCGCAGCCCGCTGCAACCCAGCGCGCGCATCCGCATCGCACCCGCCACCTATGCCGAGCCGGGGCTGCTGCAGCTGCCCGGTGCTCACATGCATCTGATGGAGAACGCGCACGACTTCTACCCGTCCGTGGCGCTGGCGCTTCAGCGCGCCGGCAGCCAACGCACCCTCTACGCCTATCCCGACCCGCAATACCAGACGCTGAAGGCGGCCATCGCCCAGGAGGCCGGCACCACGCCCGATCACCTCGCCGTGGCGCCCGGCAGCAGCGAGTTGATCGATCGGGTCCTGCGCCTGTTCTGCAGTGCCGGCGACGCCATCGTCACGACCCGGCCCACCTGGTCGTTCTTCGACGCCTTCGTGCGGCGCTGGCAACTGGTTCCCACGCAGGTGCCCATGCGGGGATCGCTGCGCCAGGGCGACCTGCAGCATGACCTCGAAGGCCTGCTGGCCGCCATCACGCCGCGCACTCGGCTGGTGTACCTGGCCAACCCCTGCAACCCCACCGGCTCGACGCTGGCGCCGCGAGCGCTGGAGGCTTTCGTCCAGAGCCTGCCCGGGCATGTGGTGGCCGTGATCGACGAAGCCTATCTGCCGTATGCCGATGAAGAGTGCCGCCCGGCCTTGGCGGCGCTGGTCGATCGCTGCGCGGCGCGCGTGATCCTGTTGCGCACCTTCTCGAAGTTCTTCGGGCTCGCCGGCCTGCGCGTGGGTTATGCGCTGACCAGCCCCGACACGGTGCAGCTGTTGTCGCACGCGGAGATCCCGTTTTCGGTCGGCGCGCCCGCCGTCGTGGCCGCCGAGGCCGCGCTGGCCGACCTGGCATTCAGGCAGCACGTGTTCGACACCAATCGGGATGGCCGCCGGCAACTGCTGGCCGGCCTGGCCGCGCTGGGGATGCCGGCCCAGGCCAGCCAGACGAATTTCGTGCTGTTCCAACCGCCGATCACGCCGAAGACGATACGCGACGACCTGCGACGACTGGGCCTGGTGCTGCCGCACGTGCACCCGTTCTTCGATGGCTGCGCGATGCTGACCGTCGGCCTGCCGGAGCACAACGCCCAGATCCTCGAATATCTGGCCGGATGCGCGGACCTCCGGGTCAGGGCTTGATCCGGCTGATGCGCGTGCCCCAGTTGCCCAGTGTGACGCGCGTGCCGCCGCAACTGCCGAACGGCGTGCTGACGTAGGCCGACAGCGAGCAGGTCTGGCCTATGTATTCGGACGCGATCCAGACATCGCCACCGTCCACCACCGCGGCGCCGTAGTCGCCCCAGCGTGCGTTGGCGGTGCCGGGGTTGTAGGCCTCGTAGCCGGTGAAGCCGTCCGCCGGGCCTTTGCCTTCGGCGGCGATCTGCACCGGGCCGCCGTGGCCGTTCGGTCCCATGCGCACATAGGCCGCCGACGGATAGTGATCCGCGCCGACCAGCGTGAACGCGATCGCGCCGACGCCATCGGGTCGCACCGCGATCGCCGGGTAGTTCGCGTTGTTGCCGGCGACCCCGATCTTGCCTTGCGTCTCGACGATGCCGATCACCGAGCCCGGGTGGGCGAACGGTCGGATCGCGTAGTACGCGATCCCGGCCTGCTGGCCGCCGCGCACGTTGACGACCGTGTCGAGCGCGCCGTACAGGCGGCCCCCCGCGTAGTAGACCTGCTGCATGCGCGAGTCGTTGCTGTCGAGCAGCTCGGGCGCCGCCGCGGCCGGCGGCTTGCTCGTGAACAGGTAGTTCCAGCAGCCGACGCCGAACGGCGTCACCAGCGTCGTGTCGTTGATGCAATCGGCCAGCGGCGTGGCGCCGGCCTTCTGGTTCGACAACGGCGGGACGCCGTAGCTGCGCACCGTGACCGTGTTGTCGACCAGCGTGACATCCGGCGTGTTCGTCTCGAGCGAGCGCGTGTTGCCCAGGGCCCAGACGCGCAGGCGGTTCTCGTTGCCGGATTCGGTGAACACCGCCAGCGAACTGAGGAAGTATTCGGTGCCGCGGTTCGCCGTCGCGAAGTCGCCGCTGGGCGATACCGCCGGCCACACCGTGAAGCCCGGGTTCCCTTCGAGCAGATGATCGTTCGTGTCGATCTGCACCAGCGTCACGCTGGCCGCGCCGCGCACCAGGTCCTGCTTGGACAGCGCATAAATCTGCGCGCCGTTGAAGCCGCCGGAGAACGGGAACTCGTTGGTCGTCAGGTAGAGGCCGTGCGCGTCGGCGCCTATGTGCGGGTAGTCGCCCAGGCACGGGCACTGCGCGTGCACCGGGGTGCCCTGCGTGCCGTCGTCCTGCACCGGGATGCGATAGATGGTCCACGAGCCGCGCGGGTCGCCGCTCGAGCTCACGGCCAGGTCGAGGTGGTTGGCACCGGTCGCATCGCCGGTCGCCGGGTTGACCTCGATCGTCAGGATCACCTGGAAGAAGCGATTGACCTGCGGATCGTAGTAGCAGCTCGGATCGGTCAACGACGGACCGAACGTGCCGGTCGCACGATTGATCGCCGGCGCGTAGCCGTAGAACGTGTTCAGGTCGACGGTGCCGGTCAGCGCCTGGCCGTGGCGGTCGTACACGCGGATCACGTCGTTGACCGATTCGACGATGAAGCCGTTGCCCACGCACAGCCCCTGGTCCGGTGGCTCGACCGTGAACTGATTGCCGCCGTTGGCCAGCCGCTGGTCGCGCAAGGTCAGCCCATCGAAGCTGGCGACGAGCTGCGGGCCGGCGCTCTGCCTGTCATCGCCGGCGATCCATTCGCCCAGGCCTCGTTGGCGTGCGATCGAGCGATTGACGAAACGCTTGCGCGCCTGCTTCAACGAGGCGCTTGCGCTGGTGGCGGTTGCGGCCGTGCCGGATGCGCCGGCCGCGTCGGGGCCGTCCTGCAGATTCGGCGCGTTGGAGAACGTGGGCGCGAACTCGGGCGATTGCAGGCCGTCAGGACCGGCCGCCACGCTGCGCAACTGCGCGTTGCCCGCGCTGGTGATCGTTCGCACGACCGTCGCAGCGTGCGCTCCAGACAGGGCGACGGCGCAAAGAGCCGTGGCAGCAACCCCATTGAGCCAATACAAAACATGGCGCATGACTTGCTCCAATCCTGGAGAGGCCGTCGGATCGACAGCCGGCCGGCGACGGTAGCAAAACGCCGCCGTGCCGACCATGCCGATTTGCAGGTTCGACGGCTTCTCGACAGCTTTTGCTTGCCGTGCGCTGTCGGCCGCGTCCGACCCGGGCAGCGCCTCTTGCCCGACAGACAAGGCCTCGCGCGCACGCGCAGCATCGCACCATGCCCCGCGTGCCCTTGCCGATCGCCCCGCTGCACATTGCGGCGGCGTTGGGCTGGGTGTTGGGCGCCTGCGCGGCCGTCGCGCAGCAGTCGACCGGGGCCGAAGCATCGACCGGCGAAGCCAGCAACAGCGACAAGAGCTACACGATCCCGGCCCTCGAGATCATCGGCTTCGACTTCCTGCTGAACCGCTACAACCACCGCTTCAGCGGCACATCGGACTACGACGTCAGCCTCTCGTCGATCCGGCGCAACCTGCGCGGGCCTTGGGTGGTCGACAACGACCCGTTCAAGGTCAACCAGTTCGCGCACCCGTACCAGGGCTCGCTGTACCACGGTGCGGCACGCGCCAGCGGCCTGGGCTACTGGGAGTCGGCGGCACTGACCTTCGCCGGCAGCGCATTCTGGGAGATCGCCGGCGAGCGCACGCCGCCGTCGCGCAACGACCAGATCGCCAGCGGCATCGCCGGCAGCTTTCTGGGCGAGCCCTTGTTCCGCATGGCGCACCTGATGCTGAAGAACCGCAGCGAGGTGCCTTATGTGTGGCGCGAGTGGGGCGCCGCGCTGATCTCGCCGCCCGTCGGCTTGAACCGGCTGGTGTTCGGCCCGCGCTTCGACGGCACGTTTTCGGATCACGACCCGATCTACTACGGCCGCGTGCGGCTGGGCAGCAACCACGCGACGCGCGAGGAGCTCGGCACCTCCAGCCGTTTCAAGCGCAGCGACGCGCAGATCGATTTCGCGATGGACTACGGCCTGCCCGGCAAACCCGGCTACACATACGACCGGCCGTTCGACTACTTCGCATTCCAGGCGGTCGTGTCCAGCGCCAACGGCATGGAGAACCTGAACACGCACGGGCTGATGTTCGGCACCGACTATGCGATCGGGCAGCGCTATCGCGGCATCTGGGGGCTGTACGCGAACTACGACTACCTCGCGCCGCAGATCTTCCACGTGTCGACGACGGCGCTGTCGCTGGGCACGACCGGGCAATGGTGGGCCTCGCGCGAGGTCGCGCTGCAAGGCACGGTGCTCGCCGGCATCGGCTATTCGGCCGCGAGCACCTCGCGGGGCGTGGTCGGCGAGCGCGACTATCACTACGGCACGACGCCGCGCCTCGGCCTTGCGTTTCGCGTGACCGCGAGCGCCCGCGTCTCCGCCGACATCTCGGCGCAGAAGTATTTCCTCGGCCATATCGCGAACCGTTCGGCCGGCCGCGACGACATCTCGCATGTCGACGCGGCGTTGACCTGGCGCATCCATGGCCGGCATGCGATCGGCGTCAAATACGTCTGGTCGCACCGCAACGCGAGCTATCCGGACATCGGCGAGCGCAAGCAGACGCTGGCCACGGCCGGCATCTACTACACGCTGCTCGGGCTGGACACCTTCGGCACGGTCGACTGGCGCGATGCCGACTCGAAGTGATGGGCATCAAGCTAGCGAGGTGAGCCGTTGGAAGCGGCCTTGGGCGGCGCCAATTCCGGGGGCGACAGGACCGCCGGCGCCGTGTCGTCCACCATCTCATCGAGCTGGAGCTCCTGAGGTTTGCGCGGCTCTTCGTCCCACAGCGGAAGGTCGACCGTCTTCACGGGTTCCGCCTCGATCTTCCTCCATGCAAGACGCGCCAGATAGGCCACCACCGCGACGATGGCGACGAACAATCCGAGCGCCCAGTAGCGAGTCATGATGCCGGTTCTCGACTCGTCGAAATTTAGCTCGGTCCCGGTCGAGTTTCAAAATGGCCCTCACGCTTGTGGCGACGGCTCCAGCGCCGGCCACTCGGGGAAAGCGTCCAGATGCGGCTCGGCATGCTGCAGGCGGGCCAGCAGCATCTCGGCGGCGTGGATGCGCTCGGTGATCCGGTCGATGCGCTCGCTGGGCCAGGGGCGCTGCGCATAGGCGGCCGACAGATCGTCCAGTAGCGTCGAATAGTGGGCGTTGAACTGCTCTCGATCCAAGGGAATCCTCCGTTGAGCTCAGGGGCAGCGCAGGGGCTGCCGCGACCCGTCGAGACTACGGGGCGCTGCGCGTGCCGCCTGTCGGACAACACCGCACCTGAACGAAGGATTCAGTCCTCGCGTGTGTGTGTACACGCCGTTGCAAAGAACGAGATCGTCGCGAAGCCCGCGATACCCGGGCGGACCCCGCCCGGTTCCGTCACATGCCGAGATATGAGCATGGCTCGTATGATTCCGGTGCCTTCGACGAAAAGGGGGGGCAGCGCCCATGTTCATCGGTCACTTCGCGCCGGCGCTGGTCGCTGCCACGCGCAAGGCTGCGCCCAGCCTGCCGGCCCTGTTCTTCGCGGCGCAGTTGGTCGACTGGGTGCTCTTCGCGCTGCTGATCGTCGGTGTCGAGAAGATGCGCATGGTGCCCGGTGTGTCGGCGATGAACCCGATGGACCTGTACCACATGCCCTACTCCCACAGCCTGCTGGGCAGCATCGCGTGGGCGACCGCCTTCGGCCTGCTGATCCTGTGGGCGACTCGCAGGCGCACCGCGGCCCTGCTCGGCTTCGCGGTGGTGCTGTCGCACTGGTTCCTCGACCTGCTGGTGCATGTGCCGGACCTGACGCTGGCCGGCGCCCCTCCGAAACTGGGCCTGGGGCTCTGGAACCACCCCGCCGTCGAGATGCCGCTCGAACTGGCGCTCACCTTCGGCGCGATGTGGTTCTACACGCGCCGGCGCCCGGGGCCGGCTCTGCCGGTCGTTGTCATGGCCGTGCTGCTGCTCGTGATGCAGTCGATCAACTGGTTCGGGCCCGTCGAGCCGCACGTCACCGTGGCGACCAGCGTGCTCGCGTTCGCCGCCTATGGCGTGGCGACGGCGGCAGCGTGGTGGGTGGGGCGAACGAGAAGCGCCTGACCGCAGGGCGCGGCGCCAGCACAGGGCGAGCTCACATCCCCAGGTAGGCCCGCTGCACCTCGGGGTTGTCGCGCACTTCGGCCGCGCTGCCGGCCAGCACCAGCCGGCCGGTCTGCAGCACGTAGGCGCGCTCGGCGATCTCCAGGCTTTCGGCCAGGCGCTGCTCGACCAGCAGCACCGTGACCCCGGCCTTGCGGATCGCCAGCACCGCCTCGAAGATCTCGTCGACGAGCTTGGGCATGATGCCCTGCGAGGGCTCGTCGAGCATCAGCAGCTTGGGCCGCGTCATCAGCGCGCGGCCGATCGCGAGCATCTGCTGCTCGCCGCCGGAGAGCGTCTCGGCGCGCTGCGCGAGCCGCTCCTTCAGGCGCGGGAACAGCGCGAACACCTGCTCGAGCGGCGCTTCGCGGTCCGCCTTCTTGCGGTGCAGGTAGCTGCCCAGGCGCAGGTTGTCGGCGACCGACAGGCGCGGGAACAGGCGCCGGCTTTCGGGCACGAAGGCGAGGCCGCGTTCGGCGATGCGATGCGCGGGCGTGCCCTCGATCGCCTCGCCGGCAAAGCGCACGCTGCCGCTCTTCGGCTTGACCAGGCCGGCGATCGACTGCAGCAAGGTCGACTTGCCGGCCCCGTTGGCGCCGGCGACGACGACGATCTCGCCCGGCTTCACGCCGATCGCGATGTCCGAGATCGCGACCAGCCCGGCATACGCGGTCGTCAGTGCGGAGACTTCAAGCAGCACGGCGGCGCTCCCCGAGGTAGGCGGCGATCACCGACGGGTTGCGCACCACCTCCTGCGGCGTGCCTTCGGCGAGCACCTGGCCGAGGTTCAGCACGATCGCACGATCGACCAGCGGCATCACGATCTCCATCACGTGCTCGACCATCACGACGGTCACGCCGGCATCGCGCACGCGCCGGATCAGCTCGACGCCCTGGCGCGCCTCGCTGGGCGTCAGCCCGGTCAGCACTTCGTCGAGCAGCAGCAGCTTGGGTTGCGTCGCGAGCGCACGGGCGACTTCGAGGCGGCGCTTCTCGGGCGGCGTGAGTTCGCCGGCCATCGTCCCGGCGCGGCGTTCGAGGCCGCAGAAGGACAGCACCTCGCCGGCCGCCCGGCGCGCCGCGGTGCTCGCCGCATGGCGCACGAAGCTGCCGACCATCACGTTCTCGACCACGCTCATCGAGTCGAAGGACTTCGGCACCTGGTAGGTTCGTGCCATGCCGAGCGCGCAGCGTTCGGTGGCGGCCAGCGCGGTGACGTCGCGCCCCTCGAATGCGATCGTGCCCGACGAGGGCGGGTACGCGCC
>DATEFR010000013.1:0-2850 GCA_035280545.1 Burkholderiaceae bacterium
TGATCCAGCCGCCCGGCACGTCGCGCATGATGTACTCGACCGACGCGAACGCGAGGCTCGCATCGGGCTTGTAGTGCATCACGAGGAAGATGCCGGTGACGATCTGGATCACCAGCACCAGCATCGCCAGCGAGCCGAAGACGTACCAGAAGTTGAAGTTCTTCGGCGCGTAGTACTCGCCCATGTGCTCGTTGTAGAGCTTGGAGAGCGGGAACCGGTTGTCGACCCAGTTCAGCAGCTTCTGGGCGGCCGTCGCGTCGGCGGGCGCTTCCTTGTATTGAGCCATTGTTGTCGTACTCCGGGTACCTTCTGTGTCGTCGGATGCCTCAGGCCTTGCTCTTCTCGTCCTCGCCGATCAGGATGCGCGAATCGGAGAGGTACATGTGCGGCGGCACTTCGAGGTTGTCGGGCGCCGGCTTGTCCTTGTAGACGCGCGCCGCCATGTCGAAGGTCGACCCGTGGCACGGGCACAGGAAGCCGCCGGGCCAGTTGTCGGGCAGCGAGGGCTGCGGGCCGGCCACGAACTTGTCGGTCGGCGAGCAGCCCAGGTGAGTGCAGATGCCGACGACCACGAGGATCTCGGGCTTGCGCGAGCGGTGCTCGTTGCGCGCGTACTCGGGCGTCAGCTCGCTCGGGTTGCGCTTGGAATTCGGGTCGGCGAGGAGTGCGTCGTTCTTCGGCAGTTCGGCGAGCTGCTCGGGCGTGCGCCGAACGATCCAGACCGGCTTGCCGCGCCACTCGACCGTCATCTTGTCGCCAGGCTTGAGGCCGCTGATGTCGGCTTCGACCGCCGCGCCGGCGGCACGCGCTCGTTCGGAAGGCTCGAAGCTGGCCACGAACGGGACAGCGGCTCCGACGGCACCGACAGCACCTGCGCAGCTGGAGGCGATCAACCAGGTCCGCTTGCCGCTGTCGATCTGCTGGTCACTCATTGTTTTTCCTCGAACAAGACATCAGGTCAGAGTCAACCCACGATTCTAACGGACGTGTCAAGGGTCGCTTCGCGCCGCGGGGCGTCTTGACTTCCGCGCGACGTCCGGAATACTGCGCCGGCGTCGCGCCGCCGTCGGACGCGCGCCCCGACCTCGAATCAACCAGGAGTACGCAGCATGAGTTTCACATCCGAGTTCAAGGAATTCGCGATGAAGGGCAACGTCGTCGACCTGGCGGTCGGCGTCATCATCGGCGCGGCCTTCGGCAAGATCGTCGACTCGGTCGTGAAGGACCTGATCATGCCCATCATCGGACGCGTGATCGGCGGCCTCGACTTCTCGAACTACTTCGTGATGCTGGCCGATCCGCCCGCCGGCTACGCCGGACCGAAGACCTATGAAGCGCTGACCAAGGCCGGGGTGCCGTTGTTCGCGTACGGCAACTTCATCACCGTCGCGATCAACTTCGTGATCCTCGCGTTCATCATCTTCATGATGGTCAAGCAGATCAACCGGCTGAAGAGCGCCCCGCCGGCGCCGGCCGCGGCGCCCGCCGTGCCCGAGGACGTGGCGCTGCTGCGCGAGATCCGCGACGCATTGAAGAAGTAAAGAGGTAGGGGAAGGCCGACGGGCGGGCGGCGTTCGACCGCGCCACCCGCCCGGCACCGTCGCGGCGCGGGCGCGACAGTCCGGGCAGACAGCGTGCCAAAGGCCCGCTTATTTGGCCCCATACTTCGCGCCGAAGCGCTACGCTGAGCGCCGGGATGGGCGCGTCTGTCGCGTCCGTGCCCGTTGTTGTGTCCGCGATGCACACCCCGACCGATCCACGCCAGCAAACCGCGCTCGACGCGGCGATGAACCAGATCAAAGCCACCGCCGCGACGGTGGCTGAGCGCGTTGCGGACACGCTGGGGCTGATGTCGCGTTCGGCCACGCGCATCTCGGAGCGCGACCTGATGAACTCGGCGCAATTCGAGTTGCGCCGCAACATGGGTCCGTTCCTGCTCGCGCTGCGCGACACCTTGCGCGAACGCATAGACCGCGAACTGCGGCCGACCGAGGAAGTGAAGCGCGGCCTTGCCGCCACCGACTGGCATACGCTGACCCTCGTCGAGGACGACGAGATGGAAGAGCGCATGTATTCCGACCGGATCGGCCAGCTGATCGCGCACGAGTGCGAGGCCGAACTGCGCGAGCTCGCGGCCTACATGGGCTCGCTGCTGCGCCTGGGCGGCGCCGATGCCGAGCACAACCCGCTGCGCGCCAGCATCATCGGCGCCGCGGCCTACCGGGCGATCGAAGCCGCTTCCGAACAGGCCGACGTCCGCAAGCTGCTCGCCCGCGAGTTCGGAACGACGCTGGCCAAAGCGATGCCGGTCTGCTACCAGACCATCATCCGCGACCTGCAGGCACGCGGCATCAAGCCCGAGGCGCTGACGGTGCGCGGCGTCGACGGCCCCGGCAACCGGCTGCCGGGCGTGCACTCGGGCTACGCCGGACTGGGTTCGACACGCAGCCAAAACGGCGATCTCGGCACGACGCCGGGCGAGCGCGATTTCGGCGTCACGTCGCCTTACCCGCGCAGCGGCAGCGGCGGTCATGGCATCGACGGCCAAGTGCCGCGCAGCACCGGCTACGGCACCGGATCGGGCGTGCCGCCCGGATCGTTCGGCGGCCACCCGTCGAGCCGCGGCGGGGCGACGTCGTCGCTGGGTCCCCATTCGGGCTATTCGTCGCGATCGGGTCCGACATCCCGTCCCGGCCTGGCGACCGGGCACATCGCCTCCCAGCAAGCCGATGCGCAGCTGATGGCGCTGCTGCGCCGCCTGACCGCCATCGCCAGCCGCCCCGGCGAGCTCGACCCGACGCCGCACACCGGCGCCGGCACGGGCCCGGGCATTGGACCTTTTTTGGGCAC
>DATEFR010000014.1:0-4950 GCA_035280545.1 Burkholderiaceae bacterium
CCGGTCTACGACACGTTCCCCGGCTGGACCGAGTCGACTTTCGGCGTGACGGCCTGGGACAAGCTGCCGCTCAACGCGCGCCGTTATCTCGAGCGCGTGCAGGCGTTCATCGGCGCGCCGATCGACATGGTCTCGACCGGCCCCGACCGCGAGCACACGATCCTGCTGCGCCACCCGTACAAGTGAGGTCGGCATCGCGACCGCACCGTGCGAATCTGTGAGAACCTTTCGCCCTTGTCCAACAACCTTCTAGAGCGACCCGAGGACACCGCATGCTGACCGACGACGGCAAACATCTGTACGTGAGCTGGGACGAATACCACATGCTGATCGAACGGCTCGCGCTGAAGATCGCGCATTCGGGCTGGGAGTTCGACCAGATCCTTTGCCTGGCGCGAGGCGGCATGCGCCCCGGCGACGTGATCTCGCGCGTGTTCGACAAGCCGTTGGCCATCATGTCGACCAGTTCATACCGCGCCGAGGGCGGCACGATCCAGGGCCGGCTCGACATGGCCAAGTACATCACGATGCCCAAGGGCGAGCTTGCGGGCCGCGTGCTGCTGGTGGACGATCTGTCCGATTCGGGCGTGACCCTGCGCGCGGTCGTCGATCGGCTGCGCGGCATGCCGTCGATCAGCGAACTGCGCTCGGCGGTGATCTGGACCAAGGGCGTGTCGACCTACACGCCGGACTACTATGTCGAGCTGCTGCCGACCAGCCCGTGGATCCACCAGCCGTTCGAAGAGTACGACGATCTGCGGCCCGATGGCTTGGCGAAGAAGTTCGTCATCTGAGCGCGACCGCAGTTTGATCACGACCCAACCGACGGGCAGGAAACAAAAAAGGCCAGCACTTGCGTGCTGACCTCTTGCTTGTCTTGCTTATCTTTCTATCTCTTGGTGCCCAGGAAGGGACTCGAACCCCCACGGAGTTACCCGCTAGTACCTGAAACTAGTGCGTCTACCAATTCCGCCACCTGGGCATTTCAGGAAGTCTGAGACTATATCATCAAAACAACCAACTCATACAACACACCCACTCCCGTCGGCGCAGAGCTGATGAGCGAAGTGGAGGGCACGGTGCAAGGGCACCGCGATGGCCACGGCTTCGTCGTGCGCGGCGACCGTGGTCCCGATCTCTATCTCTCGCAGCAGGAGATGCGCGCGGTGCTGCACCGCGACCGCGTGCGCGCCCGCATCATCCGCTACGACCGCAAGGGTCGGCCCGAGGGCCGCGTGCTCGAGATCCTCGAGCGCAGGAAGTCGCCGATCATCGGCCGGCTGCTGCACGAGAGCGGCGTCTGGCTGGTCGCGCCCGAGGACAAGCGCTATGGCCAGGACATCCTGATCCCGAAGAACGCGATCGCCACTGCGACCGCGGGCCAGGTGGTCGCGATCGAGCTGACCGAGCCGCCGTCGATGTACTCGCAGCCGGTCGGGCGCGTCACCGAGGTGCTGGGCGAGATCGACGACCCCGGCATGGAGATCGAGATCGCGGTGCGCAAGTACGAAGTGCCGCACCGCTTCTCGCCCGAGACGCTGGCGCAGGCGGCGAAGCTGCCGGAGCAGATCCGCCCGGCCGACCGCAAGCACCGCATCGATCTGACCGACGTGCCGCTCGTCACGATAGACGGCGAGGACGCGCGCGACTTCGACGACGCGGTCTACTGCGAGCCCGCGAAGGTCGGCCGCGGCAAGAGCGCGAATGCATGGCGCCTGGTCGTCGCGATTGCCGACGTCAGCCACTACGTGAAGCCGGGCGAGGCGATCGACGAAGACGCGTACGAACGCGCGACCTCGGTCTACTTCCCGCGCCGCGTGATCCCGATGCTGCCGGAGAAGCTGAGCAACGGCCTGTGCTCGTTGAATCCGAACGAGGACCGGCTCGCGATGGTCTGCGACATGATCGTCACCGCCGCGGGCGCTGTCCATGCGTACCAGTTCTACCCGGCGGTGATCTGCTCGCACGCGCGTTTCACGTACACCGAGGTCGCGGCGATCCTGGCGAACACGCGCGGACCCGAGGCGGCGCGGCGCGAGCAGCTGGTGCCGCATCTGCTGAATCTGCACGAGGTCTACCGCGCGTTGCTGAAGGAGCGCGGCCAGCGCGGTGCGGTCGACTTCGACACGACCGAGACCCAGATCGTGTGCGACGACAACGGCCGCATCGAGAAGATCGTGCCGCGCACCCGTACCGAGGCGCACCGGCTGATCGAGGAGGCGATGCTCGCGGCGAACGTCTGCGCGGCCGATTTCATCGAAGGCCGCAAGCACCCGTCGCTGTACCGGGTGCACGAAGGGCCGACGCCGGAAAAGCGCACGCTGCTGCAGAACTACCTGAAAGCGCTGGGCCTGGGGCTCGCGATCAGCGACGACCCGAAGCCCGCCGAATTCCAGGCGATCGCCGCGGCGACCAAGGACCGACCCGACGCGCAGCAGATCCACACGATGCTGCTGCGCTCGATGCAGCAGGCGATCTACACCGGCATCAACAGCGGCCACTTCGGCCTGGCCTACGAGGCCTATACGCACTTCACGAGTCCCATCCGGCGTTATCCGGATCTGCTCGTGCACCGTGTGATCAAGGCTGTGCTCGGCGGCAAGCGCTATCACCTGATCAACGGCGCCGTCGAAGAGCCGGTCGTCCACAAGGCGGGGAAAGCCGTCAAGGGTGCGAAGGCCAGCGCGAAGCCGACACGTGCCGGCGCCAGCACCGAGGCCGAGCACTGGGAGGCGGCCGGCGTGCATTGCAGCGTCAACGAACGCCGCGCCGACGAGGCCTCGCGCGACGTCGAGGCTTGGCTCAAGTGCCGCTACATGCGCGAACACCTGGGCGAGGAATACGGCGGCACGGTCAGCGCGGTCACGAGTTTCGGCCTGTTCGTCACGCTCGATGGCTTGTACGTCGAAGGGCTGGTGCACATCACCGAGCTCGGCGGCGAGTACTACCGTTTCGACGAGGTGCGACAGGAACTGCGCGGCGAACGCAGCGGCATCCGCTACGTCGTGGGCTCGCGGGTGCGGGTGCAGGTCATGCGAGTCGACCTCGATGGCCGCAAGATCGACTTCCGCCTGGTCCGCGACGGCGAGGACATGCTCGCGATGCCGCGGCCGCGCCGCGACAAGGCGGCCAGTGCCGCACAGGAGCTTGCCGCGGTGAAGGGTGCCGATCGAGCGGCGCGCGACGGGACGAAGGCCGCCACGAAGAAGTCACGCGGCATCGGGGGCAAGGGCGCGCATCCGGTGCGCGCCGCCAAGTCGGCGGCACGCAAGGCCTCGGGCAAAGCGGCCAAACGACGCTGATGCCGCAATCGCGCCGACAACGACGATCCAAGAATTTCCAAATCACCAGAGGGAACAGCAGCGATGACGATTCGATTTGACGGCCGCGTGGCCATCGTGACCGGTGCCGGCGGCGGGCTGGGCCGCCAGCATGCGCTGGCGCTCGCGGCGCGCGGCGCGAAGGTCGTGGTCAACGACCTCGGCGGCACGGTCGATGGCAACGGCGGCGCCGCGACGGCCGCGCAGGCCGTCGTCGACGAAATCCGCGCTGCCGGCGGCGAGGCGATCGCGAACGGCGCATCGGTCACCGACCCGCAGGCCGTGCAGGTCATGGTCGAGCAGGCGCTGGCGGCGTGGGGGCGCGTCGACATCCTCGTCAACAACGCCGGCATCCTGCGCGACAAGAGCTTCGGCAAGATGACGCTGGAGGACTTCCGCCTGGTCATCGACGTGCACCTGATGGGCGCGGTGAATTGCACGAAGGCCGTGTGGGAAACCATGCGCGCACAGAACTATGGCCGCATCGTGATGACGACCTCGTCGTCGGGCCTGTACGGCAACTTCGGCCAGGCGAACTACGGTGCCGCGAAGATGGCGCTGGTCGGGCTGATGCAGACGCTTTCGATCGAGGGTGCGAAGAACGACATCCGCGTCAACTGTCTCGCGCCGACCGCGGCGACGCGCATGACCGAGAACCTGATGCCCGAAGCCGTGCTGAAGCTGCTTCAGCCCGAGGTCGTGACGCCGGGGCTGCTGGCGCTGGTCGCCGACGATGCGCCGACCCGCGCCATCCTGTGCGCCGGTGCTGGCGCCTTCGAACGCGCGCACATCACGCTGACGCCGGGCATCTTCGTCGGGTCGCCGCAGGACGCCGCCGAGCAGGTCGCAGCCCAATTCGACGCACTGTCGGACCGCGAGGGCGAGACAGTGCCGGATGGCGGCAACGCACAGACCACGCTGGAGATCGGCAAGGCCATGCGCGCGCTCGGCTGAGCTCGCACGGCTCAGCGGTTCGACGCGTACAGGCGTTCGATCAGATCGCCGGCGCGCAGCACGCCGGGGCCTTCCGGTTCGGCCGCGGCGCCGTGCTCGGCGACGGCGCGCAGCACGATGGCCAGCGTCGCGCCCATCGGCAGCGTCGCAGCACCTGCCTGTGCCCACGCGCCGCCGATCCAGCCGGCCAGCACGTCGCCGGTCCCGGCGCTCGCGAGCGCCGCATTGCCGCTGGCATTGATGCTGGGCGCATCGCCGGGCGCGGCCACCACGCTGCCCGAACCCTTGAGCACGACGATCGCGTTGCAGCGGCCGGCCAGCTCGCGCGCCGCCTGCAGGCGGTCGGCCTGCACGTCGGCCGTGCTGCAGGCGAGCAGGCGCGCCGCTTCGAGCGGATGCGGCGTCAGCACGGTCGTTCCGCAAGCCCGCGCGCGCAGCAGATTGGCGAGCATCGTGTCGGCGGCGATGATGTTCAGGGCATCCGCGTCGAGCACCAAGCGCCCCGCGCGGCTCAGCAGGCGTGGCAGCGGTGCACGCACCGCCGCGCCGCCGCCGCAACCGCAGACCACGGTGGAAGCCGCGAGGGCGGGCAGCGGTGACGCCGACGTCCAATCGGCACGGAACATCAGTTCGGGGCGCAGCGGATCGAGCGCGAGCGGCGCCGTCGACTCGCCAT
>DATEFR010000015.1:0-6960 GCA_035280545.1 Burkholderiaceae bacterium
CTATCGCGCGACGTTGCTGCTGGACGACCAGAAGTGGGAGCAGTGGCTCGACCTCTGCGACGACAGCTTCCACTACGCGATCAAGTCGTTCAGCCCCGAGATCAATCGCGACATGACGTACTTCCAGGGCAGCCGCCAGGACCTGGCGACCATGGTCAAGCTGTTGCCCAAGCACAATACCGACCATTCGCCGCTGCGGCGGCATACGACGGTGTACGCCGTCGACGTCGCCGAGGACGGCAAGACCGCCACCGCCGTCAGCTCGTTCGTGGTCTACCAGAACCTGCTCGACGGCGTGAACTCGCACATCGATGCCGGAGAAAGCCGGCTGTTCCTGGTCGGCCGCTATATCGATACGCTCAGGCTCGAGCACGATCGGGCCCGTTTCATCAAGCGGGAAGTGCGTCTCGACAACCGCCGGCTCGACAAAGGGTCGCACTGGCCGATCTGAGCAACGTGGCGCGTCTCGATTTCCTGCGCACGGGCGCAAGTGCCGCTGTTGCGAGCGGCGCGAGTCGCGGAATTCGCGACACGAGCGAGGCGTCATGAGCTGGAAGCGGGTCTGCAAGGTTACCGACGTTCCCGAGAACGGCCTGAGGAAGTTCACGGTCGACGGTGTGGCGCTCGTGATCGCGAACTACGGCAGCGGCTTTCGCGCGATCCCGCCGCTGTGCCCACACATGGAGGAGCCGCTCGAGGAATCCGGCGTCATCGCCGACTGCGCGCTGACTTGCACCAAGCACCTGTGGTCGTGGGACCTGAGCTCGCTGGCCATGCTCGGCGAGACCGAGCGGCCGCTCAAGACCTACGAGGTCAGGCTGGAAAACGACGACGTCCTCGCATTCATCGACAAGGAACTCGTCTACGAGTTCGAGGACGAGGACGACATGGCGGATGATGACTTCTTCAACAAGGCATGAGCGTCGCCCCCAGACCCAGCAGCCGGTAGCCGCCCATCGATGAAGATCACCGTCGAAACCACGCGCTCCCACGTGATGCCCCTGCCCACACGGCCGCACCGGTGAAGATCGAAGGCGTGCCGGGCAGGATGATCTGCCAGAACTGATCCCACTGGCTCGCACCCATGGATTGGGCTGCGCAGGTAGCGGATGTCGATGGTGCGGGCGCCGCGCGGAGGACGTGCCGGAGTGTGCGTTGCTGCCGCTAGCCCCTAGGAACGGAAGCCGATGACGATGAACAGGATCATACTGATCGCCATCAGCGCGTATCCTACCAGATTGAATTGCCGGGCACGTAGCGCGTTGATAGCGCCACGAACCTGCAGCACGCTAGCGGCGACCGATAGAATGGCGCCGACCACCGCAAGGGTAATCACCGCCTCTCGCGTTAGCAGCCATTCCATCCAGGTCAGGTCCTGTTGACGCGCTTCGAGTAGGCATCGACGAAATCGGCGGCGGCCTTGCTGCCGCGCGAGAAGGACTTCATCGCCTCCTCGTGCAGGATCGACAGCGCCTGCATCTTGATCTCGTTGGCGCGGTCGTTCTCCACGAGGTCGAGCTGAGTGCGCGGCCGCGGCAGGTCGATCTCGAGCACCGCGCGCACCCTTGTGGGCATGTTGGACATGATCAGCAGGCGGTCGGCGAGGAAGATGGCCTCGTCGATGTCGGTGGTGACAAAGAAATTGGTCCGGCGGGTTTCCTCGAAAAGGGCCGCGTAGTACTCCCACATCAGCACCTTGGTCATGGCGTCGAGGCCGCGGAACGGCTCGTCAAGAATCATGACAGCCGGGTTGTTGATCATGGCGCGCGCCAGCTCGGCGCGCCGTTGCATGCCGCCGGACAGCTGGGTCGGATATTTCCTGCGGAACTGGGCGAGCCCGACCTTGTTGAGGAGGAACTCGGCCAGCTCCAACGTCTGCTTGGTGGCCTCGCCGCGCGCGCGGGGGCCGTAAAGGATGTTGTCCCAGGTGTTCATCCATGGGAACAGGGCCGACTCCTGAAACAACACCAGGCGATCGCGTCTCGGTCCCGTCACGGGCTGGCCGTTGATGGCGATGGTGCCGCTGGAGGGCTTCTCGAAGCCAGCTAGCAGCCGGATAAGCGTGCTCTTGCCGCACCCTGACGGCCCGATCATCACGGTCAGCTTGTTGCGCTCGACGGTGAACGAGCAGTCACGCACCACCTCGGTGTGGAAGTGCGCGTCCCCGTAGCCCTTGGAGACCTGCGACACCTCGATCTCGCCAGCCGTGATGCCAGCGCGCAGTACGCTGCCGTCGCCGCTGGCTGCCTCGCTCATCGTGTCCTCAGCCAGGGGGTGGCCATCAAGCCGAGCTTGCGGATGATCGCGCTCGAGATGTAGCCGGCGATGCCGATGCTGATCATGCCGACCACGATGAGCGGATAGGAGAAGCCGATGTAGGAGTTCCAGATGAAGAACCCCAGGCCACCGCCGGCGCTCGATTGGATCGCGCCGCCGCCACCCGAGATCATCTCCGCTGCCACCACCACGTTCCAGGTGATGCCGATGCCGACCTCGCAGCCCACGACGATCGAGGGCAGCACGCCCGGCAGGATGATGCGCCGGAAGATGTCCCAGTTGCTCGACCCCATCGAACGCGCCGCCTGGAAGAAGCGCAGATCGATCGAGCGCGCGCCGCCGATCACGTTAAGCATGATGGTGAAGATTGCGCCGAGGAAGATGACGAAGCCGATCGAGAGCTCCTGCGTCGGCCAAAAGATGATCGCCGCCGGCACCCACGCCAGCGGTGGGATCGGCCGCAAGATCTCGAACACCGGGAAGGTGATGTCGTTGAACACGCGGCTGGTCGCCATTGCCAGACCGAACGGGATGCCTATCAGCATGGCGGCGAGGAAACCGGAGAGTACGCGCCTCGAGCTCTGGTACCAGCTGTACCAGTAGCCCTGGTCCTGCAGCAGCGGCAGCCACGCTTCGGCCACCAGAGTGGGCGCCGGCACCTCGCCCACCCACGGCGCGTTGAGCCGCGAGCCTATCTCCCAGAGCACGAGGAACACCACAATGCAGATGACCGCCCGCGTCACATGGTGGCGGAAGATGGACTGGCGGGGTCGGGAACGCGGGCGGGTCGCGCCAACCGGGCGGGAGGAGGTGGCGACGACTGCGCTCATCACATCTCCTTCTCGCCGGCTTCGAAGGCCTTGACCGCCTCTTCATGCACCGCGCTCACCGTCTCCTCCATGAGCTCGCGAAAGCGCGGGCTGGTCAGCACGCTGTAGTCGCGCGGATGCGGAATATCCACTTCCAGCATCTTCTTGGGTTTGCATGGCCGGGTGGTCATGATGGCGACGCGGTGGCCGAGAAAGATGGCCTCCTCCAGGTCGTGCGTGATGAAGAAGATCGTCACCTTGTTCCTATAGTAGATCTCGAGCAGCGCCTCGTGCATCACGGACTTGGTGAGCGAGTCGAGAGCGCGGAACGGCTCGTCGAGTAGCAGTACCTTGGGGTCGTTCATCAGGGCGCGCACGATCTCGACGCGCCGACGCACGCCCGAGGACACCTCGCCGGGATAATTGTGCTCCACGCCGCCGAGCCCGGCATCCGCCATCATGCCGCGGGCCTTTTCCGCGGCCTGCGCCTTGGTCAGCCTGCCCTGCACTACGGGTCCGAACGTCACGTTCTCCAGATTCGTCTTCCACGGGAACAGCGCCCCGTTCTGGAACACGACCACGCGGTCGGGCCCGGGCTCGGCTTTGGGCTTGTCCGGCCCGCACAGCATTTCATCGTCGAGATGGATCGTCCCGCCGGTGATTTCGTGAAATCCGGCGATGGCGTTGAGCAGCGTGGTCTTGCCGCAGCCCGACGGGCCGACGATCATGCATATCTCGCCGGCGCGGATATCCAGGCTGCAGTCGAACACGGCCTGCACCGCTCCCTCGCGGGCTTGGTAGACCTTGTCGACGTTCTGGATGCGGATGGCGCCTTTGCTGGCATGCCTCGCCTGCGCTACCGCCATCTGATGTCCCACAAGAAAGGCGGGGGCGCCCGCCGGAGCTTCTTTGTCACCGGACGTGCGTAGGAAGTGCTCGACCGTGCCGGTGCCTTCCAAGCCGAACCTAGTTCTGCGCTGCAGCAATCGCGAGAACATGCGATCGAGAATCCGTGGCGCTCCATTCTTGTGCATACCGCCGCGCGCTTCTTGCTGCTCGGCCGCAGCAGAGGACATGCGCGAGGGTGCATTCATCGCGCCCCCCCGAGCGCGAGCTCGCGCACACGCCACTGCATGAGGTAGTCGCCCGCCAGGCGCACCAGCACGCTACTGGCATAGCCAACGATGCCGACCGACATCATACCGATGATGATCACCGGATACTGGACGTTGACGTACGAGGAGTTGATCAGGTAGCCGAGCCCGTATTCGCCCGAGACCATCTCCGCCGCCACCAGCGAGAACCACGCCACGCCCATCGAGATCTGCAGGCCGGTGAAGATGAACGGCAGGGCGCCCGGGACGATGATATGGCGGAAGATCTGCCACTTATTCGCGCCCAGGCAGGCGGCCGCTCGCGGATAGGCTTCGTCGATCGACTGCACGCCGAGCATCGTGTTCAGCGCCGTGGCGTAGAAGGAGGCGAGCGCGGTGAGGAAGATCACGGGCGACTCGTCGCCCCTGAACATGACAATCGCGAGAGGCACCCAGGCAAGCACCGGGATCGGCCGCAGCATCTCGAACACCGGGAAGGTATATTCCCGGAAGACCTTGGACCAGCCGAGGAAAAGGCCGTACGGCACGCCCAGGCCGGTCGCGACCACGAACGCAATCAGCACGCGTCGCAAGCTCATCCAGACGTGCATGTAGTAGTCCGGCGTGTAGAGCGACGTACCGTACACCGGGTTGGGATTGAACCACTCGATGAGCACCTGCCGCGGCCCGGGGAGGCTCGCGAAGCGCCAGAACCTGAAGATTTCCGAGAGGAGAAACCAGGACCCGAAGAAGAGCACGAACCCCACGACTGCCATGTACGGCGTGGGGCTGCGCAGCCATCTCGAGAAGCGGTACACGAACACGTCCCATGCACCGATCTCGCCCGCCGACGTCGTCTGCTTGATGTTAGCCATGGCCAATGCAGGCGATCCCTGACAAAAGCAAACGCTGTATTACTCGCGCCACGTGGCCGGCAGATTGATCTTGCCCTCCGGGTACTTCGACGGGTCCTGTGCCTCGATCTTCGCGAGCGGTACCTTGAGCCCACGCTGCTTCAGGATCTCGTTGGTCCACGAGGCGTCGACCAGGTCCTGCGGCAGCTCCGCCATCGGCAGCACTTTGATCACGTGCAGGAACGCGGCGGCGTCACGAATCATATTCTCCACGTCCCGGTCGAAGCCGTAGTACATGATGTTGCGCACGTCGCCGCCGCCCATGACCTTCGGATACTTGCCCGCCATGGACATCCACAGCACTTCCTTGCTGAAGCCCTGGGTGTTCCTGTGGGCCATCTCCACGACCTTCATGTAGTTCTCGGGCTTCGCCCAGAACAGGTTGGCGTCGAGTTCGGCCTCGAGCCAGCCCTTGACGACGTCCGGACGCTGTTTGATCAGCTCGTGTTGCATGGCCATGAAGCCGCCATCCAGCTTGCCAATCATCTTGGTGTCGCCAATCCGCTTGGCGATGCCTTCCATGACCATCTTGGACGCGGTTGGCTCCCACGTGATCGAGCCGTCGAGCCGCCCGGCCTTGAAGTTCGAAGTCTGCACCTCGATGTTCTGGTTCAGGTACTGCGCGGGTTTGATGTCGAACTTGCGCATCGTCTCCTGGCCGCTGCGGTCGGTGCAGCTGCCCTTCGCCACCGCGACGCGCTTGTCGCTCCACCACTTCACCGCCTCTTCGGGAGACTTGAAGTCGGGCGCCTCGTTGCGCGACAGGAAGACGCTGCACTGGTCGTTGGCGAGGCCCAGTACGGCCACCATGCGCAGCTCGCGCACGTCGCGCTTGCTGATCGCCACGATGGTGGGCATGTCGCCCATGTAGCCGATGTCGTTTTTGTCGGCGAGCATGGCGTTGCCGACGATGGCGCCCTGCAGACCGATCTCCCACGCGACCGTGGAGCCCTTGGGCAGGTACTTCTCCCAGGGCTTCATTTCCTTCTGGATCACGGCAGACCAAGCCTGGGTGTAGTAAGGCTGGTAGCCGATTACGAGATGCACTGGCTCGCCGGGTTTACCGTAGTCCTTCGAGTTGCCGATGCTCGGGTGCAGCGCACTCAAACATGCCACGGCGGACCATAGGCAGGTCCAACTGCTGATTTTTGACATGACATATGTCCTTTTCCTCCCCAATGAGTGTCCGCTTTTTGTTATACCGGCCAGCGATCAGACCGGGTTGGTTTGACGGTCCAACGCGAACGCCTCATGTTGTTTCAATTATACGCACCGCCGCACGACTAGCACATACACTAAATGCACTGTCCCGGTGCGGTCGCACAACCTCGGTTAGGAGCGCCGCCTGCCGAATCCGATAGGACATTCCGCCCCAGGCCCATGGCACGATGTTGCGGTGTCTCGTGTAAAATCGTTCGTTTTGATCGTTAGATAAGCGATGTCTATCATGCTGGATCACGAGTCGAGCCGAGCTGTGTGACCGATCGCTACTCGAGCTTATTCGCGCACCCGATCAGAAGATAGGAACTTTCGATCCCCCAGGCCTGTTCAGCAGAGTAAGCGTTCCGTTAGAATTGCTAGCGATCATTGAGACCGTATCAATGCGGGTGGTCGTGGCGCCCTCGATTTTGGGGAAGACGCTGAGGAGAGATTTGAAATGCCGGCGAAGAATCACAAGCAGTGGCTTGCCAACCCGCAGCTTGAGCTTGGCGAGTGGGTGGACAGCCGCGTCTATTCCGATCCTCAAATTTTCGAGGACGAGCTCAGCAACATTTTCAAGCGCGTTTGGGTTCCCGTCTGCCACGAGTCGGAGCTGCCCAATCCGTACGACTTCCGCACCACCAGCATCGCGCGCGAGCCGATCAT
>DATEFR010000016.1:0-2690 GCA_035280545.1 Burkholderiaceae bacterium
CGCTCGGCGCTGGCGCGCTCGGCGTGGCGCAGCGCGACGCGCAGGCGCACGTCGCGCACATCGTCGTGCGCAGAGGCTGCGGCCGCCGCGAGCCAATCGCCGCGGTCGTCGCCGAAGATGCTGGCCACGCCGATCAGGTCGGCGCGCAGCGTGCCGAGCCCGGCGAGGCGTTCGCGCAGCACCTGTGCCGCGAGCCGCGCGCGGGCCTCGGCGCGCGGGCCGGCGTACGAGATCTCGCCCTCGGCGAGCCAGCCGCTTTCGAAGCAGACGTTGACCTTCAGCGTGCCGGTGCGCGCATGGCCGCGTACGCCGCTCAGGCGCACGCGGTCGGGCCCGAGCTCGCGCACCTCGGCCGCGCCGATGTCGGCGACGACATCGGGTGTCAGGTACGCACGCGGGTCGTGGACCTCGTAGAGCAGCTGTTCCTTGACCGTGTGCTCGTCGACGATGCCGCCGGTGCCCGCGGGTTTGCCGATCGCGCAATCGCCGTCGGCGTCGATCTCGGCTATCGGGTAGCCGAGCCGGGCGAGGCCCGGCACGTCCTTGACGCCCGGATCGGCGTAGTAGCCGCCGGTGACCTGCGCGCCGCACTCGAGCAGATGACCGGCCATCGTCGCGCGCGCGATCCGGTCCCAGTCGTCGGCGGCCCAGCCGAAGTGCGCGAGCGCCGGGCCGACCGCGAGAGACGGGTCGGCAACCCGGCCGGCCACGACGATCTGCGCGCCGGCATTCAACGCCTGCGCGATCGGTTCGGCGCCGAGGTAGGCATTGGCGCTGACGATCTCGCGGCCCGCCAGCGCGTCGCCGAGCAAGCGCGCGAGCGCATCCCGGTGCTGCGGCCCGGACACATCGTCACCGTGGATCACGGCGATGCGCGGCGCCGCCAGCCCCTGCTCGTGCGCCAGCGCGCGGATGCGCAGCGCCGCACCGCGCGGGTTGGCCGCGCCGAAGTTGCCGACGACGCGGATGCCGTGCTGCAGGCAGCGGCCCAGCACCGGTGCGAGCAGCTCATCCAGCAACGGCTCGTAGCCGGAGCGCGGATCGCGCTGCCGCGCGAGCTGGGCGAGCGCCAGCGTGCGTTCGGCCAGCGTCTCGAAGATCAGCGCCGCCGGTCCGCCGGCGGCCACCAGCGCATCGACGACCGGCCCGGCCGCGTCGGTGCGATCTCCCGAGAATCCGGCGGCACAGCCTATGCGCAATGACTCCATGGACCGGACTCTAGGAGCAGCCGTCCGATTCGTGAATTCGGAATTTGCGATAGATTGATCCGCCATGCGAATCAATCTGTCGACGCGCGAGCTGCAGGCCTTCGTCACGCTGGCCGAGCAGCGCAGCTTCACGCGGGCGGCCGCGCTGACGCATCTGTCGCAACCGGCGTTCTCGGCGCTGATACGCGCGCTCGAGGAGTCGCTGGGCGCGCGGCTGTTCGACCGCACGACCCGCGCGGTCGACCTCACCGCCGAGGGGCGCCTGTTCATCGAGTCGGCGCGCCGGCTGCTGCAGGACGGCGAACAGGCCCTCGCCGACCTGCAGGACCATGTCGCGCGGCGCCGCGGCCGGGTCTCGATCGCGGTGTTGCCGTCGCTCGCGGCGGGCTGGCTGCCGCCGCTGCTCGCCGCGTTCCGGCAGCGCTATCCGGGGATCGAGCTCGACGTCGCCGACGTGCTGTCGGACGCCTGCATCGAGCGCGTGCGCAGCGGCCGCGCCGACTTCGCGATCGCGTCGACGCGCGCCGGCGCGCCCGAGCTGCGCACCGAGGACTTTTGCCACGACAGCTTCCACGTCGTCTGCCCGCGCGACCACGAGCTCGCGTCGCGCCGGCGCCCGATCCGGCTCGAAGACCTGGCCCCCTACGACATCGTGCAGCTCGCGCGCTCGAGCAGCGTGCGCCAGTACGTCGAGGCGGCGATCTACCCGGCGCGGCTGCGCTCGGTGCTCGAGCTGGACCAGCTCAGCACCGTCGCCGGCATGGTGCGCGCGGGGCTGGGCATCACGATCGTGCCCTCGCTGACGCTGTTCCACTTCGAGCACCCCGAGCTCGTGACCAAGCCGCTGCAGGCGCCGCAGCTCGCGCGGCAGGTGTTCCTCGTGCGCCGTGCGGATCGCGGCCTGTCGGTCGCGGCGCACCCGCTCTACGAGATGGTGATGGCGAATCGGCCGAAAGTCGGGCGCAGGCCGCGGCACACTGCGAAAACCTGATCCTCGCCGACCGACGGCACATCGCCATGACACCCGCTGCGAACGCCCTGCTCGTCGCCGCGATCCGCGAACGGCGCCGCATCGCGTTCACCTACCACGGCAAGCCGCGGCTGGCCGAGCCGCAGTGTTATGGCATCGGGCACAAGGGAACGGAGCTGCTGCGTGTCCACCAGCTGCAAGGCGGTACGCAGCGCGAGCCGCTGTTCGACGTGGCGCAGATCGGGGACCTCGTGCTGCTGGACCAGTCGTTCACGCGGCCCGGGCCGAACTACAAGACGAATGATTCGGCCATGCGCGTGATCTTCGCGCAGCTCTAGCCTATCTTCGCTACCGCTTGCGCCCGGTGCTCGCCACCTTCAGCAGCAGTTCGATCAGCAGCGCCCGCTCGGCCGCTGACAGCATGCGCAGCGCCGGGTTCTCCATCGTCGCGGCGATCTTCTCGGCACGCTGGACCAGTTCCTTGCCGGACGGCGTCAGGTGGATCTGCATCG
>DATEFR010000017.1:0-2020 GCA_035280545.1 Burkholderiaceae bacterium
GTCGAGGCGCTTGCGAAAGGCACCGAAGGGTTCGCCGCCGAGCGCATGAATCGCAGCATTCGACAGGCCCTGTCGGGCCGTTCGATCGAAGAGGTCTGATCCGTAGTTCTTCTCATGCCGACCATCAAGATCCTGCCGCACCCCGAATATTGTCCCGAAGGCGCCGAAGTGAAGGCGCCGGCCGGCACCTCGATCTGCGAAGCGCTGCTCGACAACCACATCGAGATCGAGCACGCCTGTGAGATGAGCTGCGCCTGTACCACCTGCCACGTGATCGTGCGCCAGGGCTTCGAGTCGCTGAACGAGCTCGACGAGAGCGAGGAGGACCTGCTCGACCGCGCCTGGGGCCTGGAGCCGCAATCGCGCCTGTCGTGCCAGGCCATCCTGGCGCAGCAGGACGTGACGGTCGAGATTCCGAAGTACTCGATCAATCACGCGAAGGAGAAGCATTGATCGCGGCGACTCGCCGTCTTGATGCTTTCTTGATACCCCAAGCCCCAGTCTCTACGCCGATTTGACGCGGCGAGTCCTACCGTTCGAGGTGTTCAAACATCTCGAGGGACCTTCATGGATCTCGTCTACGTCGGTGCCGCAGTCGCTCTGATCGCGGTGCTGTTCGGCCTCGTGCAGGCCTGCGATCGGCTGCAGGGCCCGGGGGAGCGCCGATGAGCTGGCTGTACCTGCTGGCAGGCGCCGTCTCGGTGGGCCTGCTCGCCTATCTTGTCTACGCGTTGCTGAACGCCGAGGAGTTCTGACGATGAACGCCTCGGCCTGGATTCAACTCGTGGCCTTTCTGCTGGTGCTGCTGGCACTGGCCTGGATCATGGGCCGCTGGCTCGCTGCGGTGGCCGAAGGTCGCCTGCCGCGCTGGCTGAAGCCGCTGGTTGCCGTCGAACACGCGCTCTATCGGCTCGCCGGCGTCGACGCACGGGCGGGCATGGGCTGGAAGGGCTACGCGCTCGCGCTGCTGGCCTTCAACGCGTTGGGCGTTCTCGCCGTCTACGCGCTGCAGCGCCTGCAAGGCATGCTGCCGCTGAACCCGCAGGGCCTGCCGGCGGTCGGCGCCGACTCGTCGTTCAACACCGCGATCAGTTTCGTGACCAACACGAACTGGCAGGGCTACAGCGGCGAGGCGACGATGAGCTACCTGACGCAGATGCTCGCGCTGACCGTGCAGAACTTCTTCTCGGCGGCCACCGGCATCGTCGTCGTGATCGCGCTGATCCGGGCATTCGCGGCCCGGGGCGCCGGCAGGGCCAGCGCCGTCATCGGCAACTTCTGGGTCGATGTCACCCGCATCACGTTGTATGTGCTGCTGCCGCTGTCGTTCGTGTTCGCGCTGTTCCTCGTGAGCCAGGGTTCGGTGCAGAACTTCGACCCGTATCGCGACGCGACGACGCTCGAAGTCAACGCCTATCAGCAGCCGAAGAACGGCCCCGACGGTCAGCCGCTGAAGGACGCGCAAGGCAACGCGGTGATCGAAGACGCGAAGGCGCCGACCCAGTCGATCGCGATGGGCCCGGTCGCCTCGCAGGAAGCGATCAAGATGCTGGGCACCAACGGCGGCGGCTTCTTCAACGCGAACTCCGCGCACCCGTACGAGAACCCGACGCCGCTGACGAACTTCGCGCAGATGCTCGCGATCTTCCTGATCCCGGCCGGGCTGGTGTTCGCGCTCGGCCGCATGGTGGGCGATATGCGGCAGGGTTGGGCCGTGCTGGCGGCGATGACGCTGCTGTTCGTCGTCTGCGTGGCGATCGTGACGCCGGCCGAGCAAGCCGGCAATCCGCAGTTCGCGGCGCTGGGTCTCGACCAGTCGGCCTCGGCGCTGCAGCCCGGCGGCAACATGGAAGGCAAGGAAGCGCGCTTCGGCATCAATGCGACGACGCTGTTCGCCGCGATCACGACCGCCGCGTCGTGCGGCGCGGTCAACGGCATGCACGACTCGTTCATGCCGCTGGGCGGCGCGGTGCCGCTGGTGCTGATCCAGCTCGGCGAGGTGGTGTTCGGCGGCGTCGGC
>DATEFR010000018.1:0-2928 GCA_035280545.1 Burkholderiaceae bacterium
GCCATCGCAAGCAGGCGTCGAGTCGACGAGTCGCGTGCGGTGATGAACGGGTTGAAGAGCCGCACCTGCACGTTGGGCTCGGTGGCCAGGCCGCGCAGCAGGTTGTCGAGCCCGGCGGTGTAGAGATCGTCGACCAGCAGCCGCACGCGCACGCCGCGCCGTGCCGCGTCGCGCAGCGCGCGCAGGATCGCATGGCCGGTCGAGTCGTCGCCGATCAGGTAGTACTGCAGGTCGATCGAGGTGGTCGCCTGCTCGATCAGCGCAAGGCGGGCATCGAGCGCGAACGCCGCCTGCTGCAGCGGCCACACGCCCGACTGGCCGGGCTCCAGGGCTGCGTCGCGCTTGACCGAGGCGAGCGGCGTGGTCGGCGGCGCGACCAGCGCGCGCGACGGCACGCGCTCGACCTTCGGCAGCACGCCGGCGCAGCCGCCCAGCAGCAGCGTGGCGAACAGCGTCAGCGTGGCGAAGACGAACCGCATCAGCGCAGCTGCAGGTCGTCGGTCCCGAAGCGGATGTTCAGCGGCTCGATCGTGAGTTGCTTGGGCCCCGCGACCACGTCGCCGGCGATCCACGCGGCGACGCCGTGCGCCTGCGCGACCTCGACGCAGCGCGGCGCATCCTGCGCCGCAACGAACAGCGCGAAGCCCGCGCCCATGTTGAAGGTGCTGTAGGCCTCGCGGTCGTCCTGGTGCGCGTGCTGCTGGATGAACTTCAGCACCGGCGTGACCTCGGGCACCGTGTGGATGCGGTAGCCGTGCTCGGCCGGGTGCCGCAGCAGCTTGCGCCAGCCGTGCCCGGTGATGTTCGCGCAGTAGTGCGGCGCGATGCCGGCGCGCCACAGCGCTTCGGTGACCGGCGAGTACAGCACGGTCGGCGCGAGCAGCGCGTCGCCATAGCTCAGGCCCGGCGCAACCGGCGTCAGGTAGCCCTGCGGCAGCCGCTCGGCGAGCTTGCGCGCGAGGCTCAGCCCGTTCGCGTGGATGCCGCTGGAGGCCAGCAGCACGATCGCGTCGCCCGGTGCGAGCTTGTCGCCCACCGAGAGCCGCTCTTTCGGGTTGATCAGCCCGGTGCACGAGGCTGCGAGGTCGATGCGCCCGGCCTCGACGATGCCGGCCAGCGCCGGCGTCTCGCCGCCGCCCCAGGCGACGCCGCAGGTGTCGCACGCGCGTTTCCAGCCGGCCACCAGTTCGGCGGCGCGTTGCGCATCGCCGAACCACTCCGAGCCGCCGGCGGCCCAGTAGGCCTGCACGACCAGCGGCGTCGCGCCGACCGTGATCAGGTCGTTGATCGCCATCGCGATCGTGTCCTGCGCGATCGCCGCGTAGTAGCTCTTGCCGGTGAGCTTGTGCATCTCGTCGGCGACCAGCGCCTTCGAGCCCAGGCATTCGACGATGCTCGCGAGATAGAACGGGCCGACGTCGACCACGTAGGCCGATTCGCCGCGCGAGGCCGCGACCTCGCTGAAGCCGTGGGCAGCCAGGTGCGCCGCGGTCGCCGCGGCCGCGCGCTGCGCGCTGACCTTCAACGGATCGATCAGGTCGTAGTTGACGCCCGATTGCTCGTAGCTCAGGGTCGCGCTGGGCGTGATGGGGGCGGGCGTGGGATTCATGTCAAAAGCGGTACGAAAGGGCACGGAAACACGCGACGGGCACGAAACAGGTGCGCGCCGGCACCGCGGCCGCGCGATTATCCGGCAGGCGCGTGACGCTCGTGAGCGACCGGGTCAATGGGCCGGGCCGCTCGCGCCCGGCCCGTAGAATCGCCGCATGTCCTACGTCGTCCTGGCGCGCAAGTACCGGCCGCCCAATTTCAGCGCGATGGTCGGCCAGGAGCACGTGGTGCAGGCGCTGACGAACGCGCTGACGCAGCGGCGGCTGCACCATGCCTACCTGTTCACCGGCACGCGCGGCGTCGGCAAGACCACGGTCTCGCGCATCCTCGCGAAGTCGCTGAACTGCACCGGCGCCGACGGCACCGGCGACATCACCGCAACGCCGTGCGGCGTCTGCGACGCCTGCCGTGACATCGATGCCGGCCGTTTCGTCGACTACGTCGAGCTCGATGCGGCGTCGAACCGCGGCGTCGAGGAGATCACACAGCTGCTCGACCAGGCGGTCTACAAGCCGGTGCTGGGGCGCTTCAAGGTCTACATGATCGACGAAGTGCACATGCTGTCGAACACCGCGTTCAACGCGATGCTGAAGACGCTCGAGGAGCCGCCCGAGTACCTGAAATTCGTGCTCGCGACCACCGATCCGCAGAAGGTGCCGCCGACAGTGCTGTCGCGCTGCCTGCAGTTCAACCTGCGGCCGATGGCGCCGCAGACCGTGCACGAGCACCTCGCCGATGTGCTGCAACGCGAAGGCATTGCCGCCGAGCCCGGCGCGCTGCATCTGCTCGCGCGCGCGGCGCGCGGCTCGATGCGCGATGCGTTGTCGCTGACCGACCAGGCGATCGCGTACGGCGCGGGCGCGCTGTCCGAGGCCGGCGTGCGCGGCATGCTGGGCGCGGTCGACCGCTCGCATGCGGTGCGCATCATCGACGCGCTGGCCGCGGGCAACGGCGCGCAACTGGTCGAGGCGGCCGATGCGCTGCGGGCGCTGGGCCTCTCGGCGGCGGCGACGCTCGAGGAGCTGGCGATGCTGCTGCAGCGCATGGCGGTGCTGCAGGCCGTGCCCGATGCGGCCGACACGATCGATCCCGATGCGCCCGAGTCCGCGCGCCTGGCCGCGCTGCTCGCGGCCGACGAGACCCAGCTCTGCTACAGCATCGCGCTGAACGGTCGTGCCGAGCTGGCGCTGGCGCCGGACGAATACAGCGGCTTGGTGATGGTGCTGCTGCGCATGCTCGCGTTCAGGCCGCAGGGCAGCGGGGCGACGCCGCGCAACGCGCCGCGCCGCGAGGCCGCGCCGGCAAAGGCGGGCATGG
>DATEFR010000019.1:0-2476 GCA_035280545.1 Burkholderiaceae bacterium
CCGCCGACGACAAAGCCGAAGAAGCGCCCGCCGGCGTTCGCCATCGTCGCGGGCGAGCCGAGCTCGTCGAGCTGCCGCAGCACGGCATCGGCAGATTGCGGCTGCTCGGGCAAGGGTTGTCCATCCAGTTCGCCCAGCCGCGCCACCGCGTCGGCTCGCGGCTGCACCGGGCGGTCGTCCAGGCCTTCGAGGTAGCGTGAAGCGCGCAGTGCAGCGTCGTGCAGGAGTGGATTCATCGGCCGATTTTGGCCGCGATTTTGGCCGCGGCCGGGCGCACCGGTCCAGCGGGCGCGCGGATCAGGCGTAGCGCCGCGCGCCGACCTCCAGCGCGACCGGCTTGATCCGCGACGCCATACCGGCGCAACCGAAGGCCTCGAACCGCTCGATGCAGACATCGCGCGCCGCGGCCGTCGCATCCTTCAGGAACTTGCGCGGGTCGAACTCGGCGCGGTCTCGGCTCATCGCGCGCCGCATCGCGCCGGTCATCGCGAGCCGGATGTCGGTGTCGATGTTGACCTTGCGCACGCCGTGGCGTATGCCTTCGCGGATCTCCTCGACCGGCACGCCGTAGGTCTCCTTGATCTCGCCGCCGTGCTCGCGAATGATGGCCAGCCATTCCTGCGGCACCGAGGACGAACCGTGCATCACCAGATGGGTGTCCGGAATGCGCGCGTGGATCTGCTTGATGCGGTCGATCGCGAGGATGTCGCCGGTCGGCTTGCGGCTGAACTTGTAGGCGCCGTGCGAGGTGCCGATCGCGATCGCCAGCGCATCGACACCGGTCCGCGCGACGAAGTCGGCGGCCTGCTGCGGGTCGGTCAGCAACTGATCGTGCGAGAGCTGGCCCTGCGCGCCCGAGCCGTCTTCTTCCCCTGCCCGTCCGGACTCGAGCGAGCCCAGGCAACCCAGCTCGCCCTCGACCGACACGCCGACCGCATGCGCCATCTCGACGACCCGGCGGGTCACCGCCACGTTGTAGTCGTAGCTCGCGGGCGTCTTGGCGTCCTCCATCAGCGAGCCGTCCATCATCACGCTGGTGAACCCGGAGCGGATCGCCTGTTGGCACACCGCGGCGCTGGCGCCGTGATCCTGGTGCAGCACGATGGGGATGTCGGGGTACATCTCGGCGGCGGCCTCGACCATCTTGCGCAGGAACGGCTCGCCGGCGTACTTGCGAGCGCCGGCCGAGGCCTGCAGGATGACCGGGCTGTCGGTCTTCTGCGCCGCCTGCATGATGGCCTGGATCTGCTCCAGGTTGTTGACGTTGAACGCGGGCACGCCGTAGGCATGCTCGGCGGCGTGATCGAGAAGCTGACGCAGCGACATCATGGCCATGAGAGAAGCTCCAGTGAGGATACGGAACAGAGGCGATCGCGACCGTAGGCTCAGGCCGACAGTTCCTGCGCCGCCGCCAGGCCAGGCGCGAGTTCCGCGTTTCTTCCGAGCAGCGCCAGCGCGCGCTCGGCGACGGCATCGGCCGTGATGCGGAACAGCTCGAACAGCTCCCCGCCCGGCGCCGATTCGCCGAAGCGATCGAGGCCGATCACGTCGCCATGCTCGCCGACGAACTTCCACCACAGGCCGGTGCTGCCGGCCTCGATCGCGATGCGCGGCAGGTGGCGCGCGATGACCTGATGCCGATACGTCGCATCCTGGCGTTCGAACACATCCATGCACGGCACCGAGACCACGCGTGCGCCTAGGCCCTCGCCCGCCAGCAGTTCGGCCGCGGCCAGCGCCACGCCGACCTCGGAGCCGCTCGCCAGCAGCGCGATGTGCTCGACATCGGGCTGGCGCAGCACATACGCGCCGCGCGCGATCGCGTCGACGCGCGGTGTGCCGTCGCCGGCGTGCGGCAAGGCCTGGCGCGTCAGCAGCAGGCAGCCCGGGCCGTCGGCGCGGTGCAGCGTCTCGCGCCACGCGACGGCCGTTTCGGTCGCATCGGCCGGTCGCCACACGTCGACGTTCGGGATCAGCCGCAGGCTGGAGGCATGCTCCACCGGCTGATGCGTGGGCCCGTCTTCGCCCAGGCCGATCGAGTCGTGCGTGAACACGTAGACGACCGGAAGCCGCATCAGCGCCGACATGCGCACGGCGTTGCGTGCGTAGTCCGAGAAGGTCAGGAAGGTGCCGCCGAAGGGGCGCAAGCCGCCGTGCAGCATCACGCCGTTCATGATCGCGGCCATGCCGAACTCGCGCACGCCGTAGTGCACGTGGTTGCCGGTGGCCGTTCCCTTCAACGGCCTATGGCCCTTCCAGTCGGTGAGGTTCGAGCCGGTCAGGTCGGCCGAGCCGGCCAGCAGTTCGGGCGTGGCGGGGCCGATTTCCTGCAGCACGTCCTGCGAGGCCTTGCGCGTCGCGACGCGGGCGCGGGCGCGCTCGGCGTTGGCGCACGCGGTGGTCAGTGCGGCTTCGGTCTCGGGCGTCAACGGCGCCGCGGCACGCGTGCGGCGCAACAGCTCGCGCGCGAGGTCGG
>DATEFR010000020.1:0-3770 GCA_035280545.1 Burkholderiaceae bacterium
TCGCTCTCGACCGCGTGGAACTTCACGTCGAGCAGCCGCGCGGTGTTGTCGGCACGCTCGAGGAAGCTGCCGATGCGCAGGAAGTGGAAGGCCTCGTCCTGCAGCATCGTGCCGACCGTGACGCCGCGCGACAGGTGCGAGCGGAACTTCACCCACTCGAACACCGAGCTCGGATCGCGCAGGTACGAGTCGTTGGCGACCATGCGCTGGAACTCGAGCCAGGTCTGGTTCTGCGTCTCCCAGACCTCGGTGGTCAGGGTGCCGCGCACCGCGCGCGCGTTCTCGCGCGCGGCCATCAGGCAATTGCGGATGCTCGAGCCGTTCTGCGCGTCGCTGACCATGTAGCGCATCACGTTCTCGGGCGCGACCGTGTCGTAGCGGCTCGCGAAGTCGCCGGACAGCTCGCTGATGCCCAGCAAACCCTTCCAGCCCTTCTCGGCCGCGTCGGCCGATTGCGGGAGCAGCGACGCCTGGTAGTTGACGTCCAGCATGCGGGCCGTGTTCTCGGCCCGCTCCATGTAGCGCGCCATCCAGAACAAGTGGTCGGCGGTGCGTGACAGCATGATTGACAAGACTCCCTTCAAGCTTCCAGGACCCAGGTGTCCTTGGTACCGCCACCCTGTGACGAGTTGACGACCAGCGAGCCTTCCTTCAGCGCGACGCGAGTCAGCCCGCCGGGCACCATCTGCACGGTCTTGCCGGAGAGCACGAACGGCCGCAGGTCGATGTGGCGCGGCGCGATGCCCTTCTCGACATAGGTCGGGCAGGTCGACAGGCTCAGCGTCGGCTGGGCGATGTAGCCGCTGGGGTTGGCGAGCAGCGCCTTGCGGAAGTCCTCGATCTCGGACTTGCTCGCGGCCGGCCCGATCAGCATGCCGTAACCGCCGGCGCCGTGGACTTCCTTGACGACCAGCTCGTGCAGGTGATCCAGCACGTAGGTCAGGTCTTCGGACTCGCGGCACAGGTAGGTCGGCACGTTGTTCAGGATCGGCTTCTCGCCGAGATAGAACTCGATCATCTTCGGCACGTACGGGTAGATCGACTTGTCGTCGGCCACGCCGGTGCCGATCGCATTGCTCAAGGTCACGTTGCCGGCGCGGTACGCGTCGAGCAGGCCGGCGCAGCCCAGCGTCGAGTTCGGGCGGAACACGCTGGGGTCCAGGAAATCGTCGTCGACGCGGCGGTAGATCACGTCCACCCGCTTCGGCCCCTGGGTCGTGCGCATGTAGACGAAGCGGTCCTCGACGAACAGGTCCTGCCCTTCGACCAGCTCGATGCCCATCTGCTGCGCGAGGAACGCGTGCTCGAAGTACGCGCTGTTGTACATGCCCGGCGTCAGCACGACCACGGTCGGGTCGTTGACCGAAGGCGGGGCGACCGCGCGCAAGGTCTCGAGCAACAGGTCGGGGTAGTGCGCGACCGGCGCGACCCGATGCCGGCTGAACAGCTCGGGGAACAGCCGCATCATCATCTTGCGGTCCTCGAGCATGTAGCTCACGCCGCTGGGCACGCGCAGGTTGTCCTCGAGCACGTAGTAGCTGCCGCTGCCGTCGGCATTCGCGGCGCGCACGATGTCGATGCCCGAGATGTGCGAGTAGACGTTGTTCGGCACCTCGACGCCCTTCATCTCGGGCCGGTACTGCGCGTTGTTGAGGATCTGCTCGGCCGGCACCAGCCCGGCCTTGACGATCTCCTGGTCGTGGTAGACGTCGTGGATGAAGCGGTTCAGCGCATTCACCCGCTGCACCAGGCCTCGCTCCATCTCGCGCCACTCGTGCGCCGGGATCACCCGCGGGATCAGGTCGAACGGGATCAGCCGCTCGGTGCCGTGGCCGTCTTCGTCCTTCGCGCCGTACACCGCGAACGTGATGCCGACGCGGCGGAAGATCATCTCCGCCTCGTCCCGCCGCGATTGCATCGCGTCGTGCGGCTGCTCGGCCAGCCAGCGCTCGTAGCCGCGATAGTGGTCCCGCACCGCACCGGCATCGGTGCGCATTTCGTCGAAGCTCGATCTCATCTCAACGGGTCTCCTGTCGGGGAGGGTAGCAAATTCCAGGCCACTGACCTGCGCAGCACCGGTCAGCGTAGCGTGTTGTCGCGCGGGCCTTCGCGCTCGTCGTCGGCGTCGACGTGATGCTGCCAGTAGCGTCGCTCGGCGTCACGCAGACAAACGCCATCGGGGCCATCCGACGGATCGTCGGCCCGGCCGTTGGCCAGCCAGCGCCACGCGCCGCACGCCGGGCTCGCAACACGGCGGATGCCGCGCTCGCGATAGCGCTCGAGCACGTCCGGCGCCGGGTGGCCGAAGCGGTTGCGGTAGCCCGCCTGGAACACCGCGACACGCGGCCGGACGGCATCGAGAAACGCCGCGGTGGAGGAGGTCCGGCTGCCGTGGTGCGGCACGATCAGCACCTCGCTGCGCAGCGCCTCCGGGACGCGCAGCAGCAGCTGCGCCTCCTGGTCGCGTTCGATGTCCCCGGTCAACAGCGCGCTGCGACCGGAGCCGTCGCCCCCCGTCGCCGATGCGCTGACCCGAAGCACGCACGACATCGCGTTGGACTTCCAGGTTCGCGCATAGGCATCGTCCGGCGGCCACAGCAACTCGAAATGCACGCCGTCCCAGTCCCAGGCCTGGCCGGCGACGCAACGAGTCGTCGTGGTCGACGTGCGGCCGTTCGACGACGACGCTGCCAGCGCGAGCAGCGGGTGCTCGGCTTCCAGCGAGCTCAGCAGCTCGTCGACCGGCAGCGCCTCGAGCAGCGAGCGCGCACCGCCGACGTGGTCGGTGTCGCGGTGGCTGAGCACGAGGCGGTCGACGCGCGTCTCGCCGCGCGAGCGCAGCAGCGGCAGCAGCACGCGCTGGCCGGCATCGCTGTCGCGCGAATACTGCGGGCCCGCATCGAACACCAGCAGATGCGTGCGCGTGCGTACCAGCACGGCGGTGCCCTGGCCGATGTCGACCGCGACCAGCTCGAACGCCCCTGGGGCCGGCCGCGTGCCCGGCGGCAGCACGAGCGCCAGCAACAGCGGCAGGCCGAGCAGCCGCGCCCGCCACGGCAGCGGCAGCATCAGCAGCGCGGCGCCGAGCAGCGCGCCCATCTGAGCCCAGAACGGCGCGCTGGGCGCCGTCCATACCGCGCCGGGCCATCCGGCCAGCCACCCCAGCGCCGCGTTCAGCAGGCCGATCGCCCACGCGCCGACCGCCCACAGCGGCACCAGCGCGACGCCCAGCAGCGCGAGCGGCGTGATCACCAGCGTGATCGCCGGAATCGCGATCAGGTTCGCGACGAAACCGACGATCGAGATCTGCTGGAAGAACACCAGCGACAGCGGCGCGAGCCCGAGCGTCGCGACCCACTGTGCGCGCAAGCCTTCGCGAGCCGCGCCGACAAGCCGGTGCGGCACGGTACGCCAGCCCGGCAGCGCCGGCTCGACGTGCCCCGCGCCGGCAGATGCGCCCGGGCGTACCGGCGACGACGCCATCAGCAACCCGACCGCGGCGAACGAAAGCCAGAACCCGGCCTGCAGCAGCGCCCACGGGTCGCCGACCGTGACCACCACCGCCGCCAGCAGCAGCACCAGCGGCCAGGGCCAGCGCACGCCCAGCGTCTGCAGCACGGTGACCGTGGCGAGCATCCAGATCGTGCGCTGCGACGGCACGCCCCAGCCCGAGAACACCGCGTAGGCGAACGCCGCACCCAGCCCGCCCCAGCGCGCCGCGAACGGCGCCGGCACGCGCAGCGAAGCCCGCGGGCTGCGCCGCCACAGCG
>DATEFR010000021.1:0-2687 GCA_035280545.1 Burkholderiaceae bacterium
CTGCGTTCGAGCCGAACCACCGTCAGGTGCTCGGTCGTCTCCTCGATCTTGTACGAATAGGTCTCGGTCTTCGGCTCGGCGTGCAACAGTGTCTTGGTCTCGGACATGAGGTGCCTCCGCGCGATGCGGGCGCCAGTATCCGCCGTTGCGCGCCTCGCCGCGAGACCTCCGGCCTCGTCCTGCAAACCGTGTCGGACGTGTCCTATTCCGGCAGGCGGATCGCCGCAGTACGCTGCGCCTGCCTGAAACCCGTCCGCGAGGTGCGACACATGTCCAGCATCACCCACACGGCGCGCATCACCGGGCCGATCCACTTCGTCGGCCGCAACGGGTGCGACGACACGATTCCGCTCGGCCCGTGCCTGGTCGAGGAATTGAGCGACCAGGTTGCCGACATCGTCTGGGGTCAGGCCGGCGAGGAGTCGGTCGTGCTGCCGATGCGCGAGATCGAAAGCGCCGAGCAGACCGGCAAGCTGGTGCTGCTCGACTGAGCCGCAACGCGACTCAGTTCTTCAGTCGATAGCCGGTGCGGAAGATCCACGCGACCGCCAGCACGCAGACGCCGAGGAAGCCGAGCGTCGCGGCCAGGCTCCAGCCGACGCCCACATCCGCGGTGTCGAAGAACGCCCAGCGAAACCCGTCGATCAGGTAGACGACCGGGTTGAACAGCGTGACCGTGCGCCATACCGGCGGCAGCATCTCGATCGAGTAGAACGCGCCGCCGAGGAAGGTGAGCGGCGTGACGATCAGCATCGGGATGAACTGCAGCTGCTCGAAGCCCTTGGCCCAGATGCCGATGATGAAGCCGAACAGGCTGAAGGTCACCGAGGTGAGCACGAGGAACGCCACCATCCACAGCGGGTGCACGATGTGGATCGGCACGAACAGCGCCGCCGTCGCGAGGATCACGAGCCCGAGCACGACCGACTTGGTCGCCGCCGCGCCGACGTATGCGATCAGCATCTCGAAGTACGACACGGGCGCCGACAGCAACTCGTAGATCGTGCCGGTGAAGCGCGGAAAGTAGATGCCGAACGAGGCGTTCGACAGGCTCTGCGTGAACAGCGACAGCATGATCAGCCCCGGCACGATGAACGCACCGTAGGCCACGCCGCCGACCTCGGACATGCGCGAGCCGATCGCCGCGCCGAACACCACGAAGTACAGCGAGGTCGTGATCACCGGCGCGACCAGGCTTTGCCAGAGCGTGCGCATGGCGCGCGCCATCTCGAAGCGGTAGATCGCCCAGACGCCATGGGCGTTGAAGGTGGCCGCGCTCATCGCGCCGCTCCGCGCGGCTCGTGAACGAGGCTGACGAAGATGTCCTCGAGCGAACTCTGCTGCGTGTTGACGTCCTTGAAGCCGATGCCGAGCTCGCCGAGCCGCTTCAGCAGCGCGGCCACGCCGGTGTTCGCCTCGTCGCCCTCGAACTCGCGCTGCAGCGTGCGGCCCCCCGGCTTCAGCGTGAGCTTCCAGTCCTCCAGCCCGCGCGGCACCGTGTCGACCATGTGGTCGAGCTCGATCGTCAGCTGCTTCTTGCCGAGCTTCTTCATCAGCGTGGCCTTCTCCTCGACCAGGATCAGCTCGCCCTTGTCGATCACGCCGATCCGGTCGGCCATTTCCTCGGCCTCCTCGATGTAGTGCGTGGTCAGGATGATCGTCACGCCGCTCTCGCGCAGCCCGCGCACGAGCGCCCACATGTCGCGCCGCAGCTCGACGTCGACACCGGCGGTCGGCTCGTCGAGGAACAGGATCTGCGGCTCGTGCGAGAGCGCCTTGGCGATCATCACGCGGCGTTTCATGCCGCCCGAGAGCGTCATGATGCGTTCGTTGCGCTTGTCCCAGAGCGACAGGTCGCGCAACACCTTCTCGATGTGGGCCGGCTTCGGCGCGTGGCCGAACAGGCCGCGGCTGAAGCTGACGGTGGCCCACACCGTCTCGAACGCGTCGGTCGTCAGCTCCTGCGGCACGAGGCCGATCTGCGCGCGCGTGATGCGGTAGTCGCGCACGATGTCGTGGCCGGCGACGCTGACGCTGCCGGCGCTCGCGGTCACGATGCCGCAGACGATCGAGATCAGCGTCGTCTTGCCGGCGCCGTTCGGGCCGAGCAGCGCGAAGATCTCGCCGCGCCGGATCTCGAGGTCCACGTTCTTGAGCGCTTCGAAGCCGCTCGCGTAGCGCTTGCCGAGGCCGCGAATCGCGACGACGCTGTCGCGCACGGCATCGTCGCGGGCCACGGGCATGAAGGAGGTGTTGAGGGCAAAAGACAAGCGCCGCACTCTAGCGGGTTTTCACAGGCCATGCTGGCGCCTCAGGCGGAAGCGGACCGGCTGCCTTGCGTGCCCCACGTGCGATAGGCGCGCCAGTCCACGCGCCGCATCCGGCGCCAGTAGTCGAACGTGAAGCCGGGCCACAAGGTCACGTTGCGGCCGTGCCCGTCGAGATACCAGCTCTTGCACCCGGTCGACCAGACCGTGCGCCGCAACCGGTGCTGCACCGCCTCGTTGTGGTCGGCCTCGACGTGGGCGCGGACCTCGAGCGCGTGCAGGCCGCGCCGGCGCATCGTCGTGATGCAGTCGAGCACGTAGCCGATCTGCGACTCGAACATGAAGATCACCGAGTTGTGCCCGAGGCCGGTGTTCGGCCCCGAGATCATGAAGAAGTTCGGAAAGCGCGGCACCGTCGTG
>DATEFR010000022.1:0-4259 GCA_035280545.1 Burkholderiaceae bacterium
GCGCGGCCCATGAACATCACGGTCTACACCGAAGGCACCGGCAAGATCTCCGACGACAAGCTGTCGGCGCTGGTCGCCGAGCACTTCGACCTGCGGCCCAAGGGCATCATCCAGATGCTCGATCTGCTGCGGCCGATCTACTCGAAGACCGCTGCGTACGGTCACTTCGGGCGCGAGGAGCCGGAGTTCTCCTGGGAAAAGACCGACAAGGCTGCGGCGTTGCGTGCTGCGGCCGGCCTGTAAGGCGCCGCGCGCATACGCGCGCGCTTGAAGTGGCGGCGCCGGCCTGGGGCACGCTGCCGGTCACTTCCACGCAAACACCGGCTGGTCGAAATGCGCCACGCGCGTCGGCCGGCCGAGCAGGATCCATTCGCGAAACTGGTAGATGAATGCGGCCGTCGGCGCGGCGATCCAGCGCTGGCCGACCGGCATGCGCAGCACCGGGTGCTCGCGGCCGCGCACGTGGTTCAGCAGCGGCGCGTCGGGGCGCATGAGCTCGGTGAACGGGATGCGGTGGATGCTCGCGACCTCGGCCTCGTTCGGCACCAGCTCGCGCGCCGCACCCGCCCAGACGACGATCGGCGTGATCACGAAGCCCGAGCGGGTCGCATAGTCGTCGAGCCGGCCCAGCACCTGTTCGGGACCCAGCGACAGGCCGACTTCTTCGTGCATCTCGCGCAGCGCCGCGGCTTCGGGCGTTTCGCCCGCGTCGATGCGACCGCCCGGCATCGCCCATTGGCCGGCATGGCGGCGCAGCGTCAGCGCGCGCCGCGTTAGCAGCAGCGCCGGCGCCGGCTGCCACGCGTCGAACGCCGGCATGCCATCGAGCGCCGCACCGTGGCCGGCTTCGGTCAGCGCGACAGCGACTGCTGCGCGGCCATGATCGTGAGCCTCGAGGCCACGGACCTCGAACGCAGCAAGTCGCTCTCGGACGATCTGCGCCGACCACGCCACAGGTGCGCCACGGTCGTTCGGGACGGACTCTTCGTGCACAGGGGCTCGCCGTGTTGAGGGTGACCGCATTCTGACGGCATCATCGCGGAATGCCGCCCACGCTCACGCTTGCCGACCTGCGCCACCACGCGCTGAAGCGCACGATGTTCCCGCCGACCACGTTGAAGCGGGCGATCACGAAGCTGGGCTTCGTGCAGGCCGACCCGATCCGCGCGCCGGCGCGGGCGCAGGACCTGACGCTGCGCCATCGCGTCAAGGACTACCGCGCCGGCGATCTCGAGCGGCGTTATGCACGCCTGGGCATCGAGGAGGACTTCTTCGTCAACTACGGTTTCGTCTCGCGCGAGCTGCAGGCGCTGATGCACCCGCGCATCCCGCGCGCCGCATGGTCCAAGGCGCGCTGGAAGCAGGCGAACGCGGTGCTCGAGTTCGTGCGCGAGCACGGCGTCGTGCACCCGCGCGAGGTCGACGCGCACTTCGCGCACGGCAAGACGACCAACTGGTTCGGCGGCTCGTCGAACGCGACGACGCAGCTGCTGGACGCGATGCACTACCGCGGGCTCGTGCGCGTCGCGCGCCGCGAGGGCGGGGTGCGGCTGTACGCGGCCCGCGAGGCGACCCCGGCCCCGCTCGATGCACGCACCGCGCACGATGCGCTGGTCGATGTGGTCGTCGCGAAATACGCGCCGCTTCCGATGGCGTCGCTCGGCCGCCTGCTCAGCCACCTGGGCGGCGGCGCGCCGCAATGGCGCGGCGAGCGTGCCGCGGCGCTGCAGCGCGCGAAACAGCGGCTCGCGCACCAGCGCATCGACGGTGTCGACTGGTACTGGCCGGCCGACGAGCGCATCGTCCATCGCCGCAGCCACACGCCGGCGGACACGGTGCGGCTGCTCGCGCCGTTCGATCCGCTGGTCTGGGACCGGCGCCGCTTCGAGCTGTTCTGGGGCTGGGCCTACCGCTTCGAGGCCTACACGCCGGCGCCGCAGCGCAAGCTCGGGTACTACGCGCTGCCGCTGCTGTGGCGCGACCAGGTGATCGGCTGGGGCAATGTCACGCGCAAGGCCGGCACCGCGCTGCGCGCCGAGTTCGGATACGTCGACGCGGCGGCGGCGCGCGAGCCGGCGTTCAAAGCCGCGCTCGACGAGGAGCTGGACCGGATGCGGCGCTTCCTCGGCGGCGAGTCCGCGGACCTGGCGGCCTGAGCGGCCTCTGGTTCAGCCGCGTTCGCGTACGGTCAGCAGTGCCTCGGCCACCTCGGCAAAGCCGCGCCCGCGCGGATGCCGGGTCAGGTAACGCGGCCAGGTCGTCAGTTGCGCCTCGAAGTCCAGCAGGTTCGCGACGCCGATGCTGAGCGGGAAGTGGCCGAACATCTGCTGGTCGTTGGTCGAATCGCCGACGTAGACCCAGCGCTCGAGCTCGGCATCGAGCGCGCGGCCGTACAGGCGCTCGACCATCCAGCGCGCGCCGCTGAGCTTGGTGTGCGCGCCGAACCAGCCGTTGATGTGGATCGAGCTGACGGTGGCGTTCATGCCGCTCGCGCGCATCAGCTCGACGACTTGTGCGATGCGCGGCGGCGGCAGCTGCGTGAACTCGGCATGGTCGATCGCGATGTCGGTGACGCGGCCGGCGCTGTCGCGGGCAAGCGTGCTGCCCTCGACCTCGTGCAGCACGCGCCGGGCCACGTCGGCGAGCCGGTGTGCGTTGCGCAGGCGGGTCGGTTCGTCCTGCGCGTACTCGATGCGGACCTCGCCGCCGTCGCCGCCACGGTCCTCTCGATGAATCAGCGCGACCGCGCCGTTCTCCGCGACGATCGCGTCCAGCGGCCAGACCTTCGCGAACGGTGCGCTCCAGCCCATCGGCCGGCCGGTGATCGCGATCACGTGCACGCCGGCCTCGTGCAGGCGTTGCAGCGCGGCCAGCGCATCGGCTGTGATCGCGCCGTCGGAGGTCAGCGTGTCGTCGATGTCGGTGAACACGCCCCGCACGCGGCGCGCGAGCTCGGGCGGCAGGTCGGTCAGCGGGAGCGGGCGCGTCGTCGTCATCGGCCGGGAGTCTTGCACAGCTTGCGCTGGCGAAGGCCGTGGTCAGCGACTACAATCACGAGCACTTTCCGAGGAGCGTTGCAAGGCCCGCCCGCTGTCGTTATCGCAGGTGGCCCCAGGCTCGGAGAACAGCTTGCAACCGCGCTCACCCGCACGTCAGGTCTACGTGGGTGAGGTCCGACCTTCCATCGCCACCGCGTGCGGGTTCCTACACTTTTTGGAGCCCGACATGAACGCTGCCGTTCTCAAACCGTCCCAAGACCACGCCATTGCCGATGCCTCGCTGGCTGCATGGGGCCGCAAGGAAATCCTGATCGCCGAGACGGAGATGCCCGGCCTGATGGCGATCCGCGAGGAATTCGCGAAGACCCAGCCGCTGAAAGGCGCACGCATCACCGGCTCGCTGCACATGACGATCCAGACCGCGGTGCTGATCGAGACGCTGCAGGCGCTGGGCGCGCAAGTGCGCTGGGCCTCGTGCAACATCTTCTCGACGCAGGACCACGCGGCCGCGGCGATCGCCGAGCGCGGCACGCCGGTGTTCGCGATCAAGGGCGAAACGCTGGTCGACTACTGGGACTACACGCACCGGATCTTCGACTTCGGCGCCAAGGGCACCAAGGGCGAAGGCCCGAACATGATCCTCGACGATGGCGGCGATGCCACGCTGCTGATGCACCTGGGCCAGCGCGCCGAGAAGGATCTCTCGGTGCTCGCCGATCCGAAGAGCGAGGAAGAGCGCATCCTCTACGCGGCGATCAAGGCCAAGCTCGCCGAAGACGCGACCTGGTACACGCGCAAATCGGCCGAGATCATCGGCGTCACCGAAGAGACGACCACCGGCGTGCATCGCCTGAACGAGATGAGCGCGAAGGGCACGCTGCTGTTCCGCGCGATCAACGTCAACGACTCGGTCACGAAGAGCAAGTTCGACAACCTGTATGGCTGCCGCGAGTCGCTGGTGGACGGCATCAAGCGCGCGACCGACGTGATGGTGGCTGGCAAGGTCGCCGTCGTCGCCGGCTACGGCGACGTGGGCAAGGGCTCGGCGCAGGCGCTGCGGGCGTTGAGCGCGCAGGTCTGGGTCACCGAGATCGACCCGATCAACGCGCTGCAGGCGTGCATGGAAGGCTACCGCGTCGTCACGATGGAGTACGCCGCCGACAAGGCCGACATCTTCGTGACCACCACCGGCAACAAGGACGTGATCACGCACGCCCACATGGCCGCGATGAAGAACAACGCGATCGTCTGCAACATCGG
>DATEFR010000023.1:0-2440 GCA_035280545.1 Burkholderiaceae bacterium
CCGCCAGGTGCTGCACAACCTGATCGGCAACGCGATCAAGTTCACGCAGCGCGGCAACGTCACCGTGACGCTGGACATCGACGGCGCGACGCCGGACATGGTGTGCGTGCAGGTGCGCGATACCGGCCCGGGGATCGCGCCGGCCGATCTCGCGCACATCTTCGAGGCGTTCGCGCAGTCGGGCAGCGCGCGGGCCAGCCACACCGATGGCGCCGGCCTCGGGTTGACGATCGCGCGCGAGATCGCGCGCGCGATGGGCGGCGATGTCGTGGTGCGCAGTGCGCTGGGGGTCGGCTCGACGCTGACCTTCACGGCGCGGCTCCCTCATGCCGAGGCACCGCCGGCCGATGCGACGACATCAGCGCCTGCGCCGTTGACGCGGCTGGATGGCGTTGCGCGCCATGTGCTGATTGCCGATGATGACGATGTCAACGCGCTGATCGCGGCCGCCTACCTCGAGCGCCTGGGCGTGTCGGCCGAGCGCGTGGTCGACGGCCGCGCCGCGGTGCAGCGCGTGCTGCGCGAGGCCGGCCGGCCCGACCTCGTGCTGATGGACTGCCGCATGCCGACGATGGACGGTTATGCCGCAACGCGCGCGATCCGCGCCCAGGAGCTCGCGCTCGGGCTGCCGAGGCTGCCCATCGTCGCGCTGACCGCGACCGTGACCGATGTCGACCGGCAGATGTGTGCCGACGCCGGCATGGACGACTTCGTCGCGAAGCCGTTCTCGATCGCCGAGCTGGCGCGGGTGCTGGTGCGCTGGATCGGAGCGGACGCGGTGGCATCGTCGCAGCCGGGCGCGTCCGCCGGCGGCTGAGCGGCGGCACCGTCGACGGTGCGATCAGCCGCCAGCCAGCGCTCGCTCGTCGTCGCTTATCGCGTCGGCTAGATGGCGCGTGCAGTTGAGCAGCGCGGCGAGATGCGGCGGTGCTGCGTCGACGATGCTGAGGCTGGTGTTGCCCATGTGCGCCGGCGCGGCCCAGCCCTCGGGCAGGCTGACGTGGCAGGCCAGCATGCGGCCGATGACGAGGCCGTGGCTGACGACGATCAGGTCCCCCGCCAGCTCGCCGCGCAACTGCACGATGTGCGCGAAGGCGAGCGCGACACGCTGCTCGAACGCGTCGCCGGACTCGCCACCGGGCGGCGCGTCGCGCATCGTCAGCGGGTTGAAGGCCAGCGTGTCGTATGGCCGGCCGCGTAGCGCGCCGAAGTTGCGCTCGTGCAGCAGCGGCGTGGTGGCGATCGGCAGACCGGTGGCCGCGGCGATGGCCTGTGCGGTGCGCAGCGCGCGCGGCAGGTCGCTGCTGACGATTGCCGCGGCGCGCGTACCGTCGCGCCCCGGGCCGAGCCGACGCGCGATCGCCTCGGCCTGCGCGATGCCGCGTGCGCTGAGCGGCGTGTCCGCCGGCTGCAGCACGCGTGTCGCGTTCAGCGCGGTTTCGCCGTGGCGGACGAGCAGCAGCGACATCGTGGACCCTTCGTGCGCTACATGCTGCGCCGGTACTGCCCGCCGACCTCGAACAGCGCGTTCGTGATCTGCCCGAGCGAGCAGCAGCGCACCGCCTGCATCAGCACCTCGAACACGTTGGCGTTGGCGATCACGGCCTGCTGCAGTTTGCGCAGCATCGCCGGCGCCTCCTCGGCATGGTCGGCCTGGAACTGTTCCAGGCGCTTCAGTTGCGACTGCTTCTCCTCCTCGGTCGAACGCGCCAGCTCGATGTGATCGGGCACCGGCTCGCCGTGCGGGTTGCGGAAGGTGTTGACCCCGACGATCGGGTACTCGCCGGTGTGCTTGAGCATCTCGTAGTGCATGCTCTCCTCCTGGATCTTGCCGCGCTGGTAGCCGGTCTCCATCGCCCCCAGCACCCCGCCGCGCTCGGCGATCTTCTCGAACTCGGCGAGCACCGCTTCCTCGACCAGCTCGGTCAACTCGTCGACGATGAACGCGCCCTGGTTCGGGTTCTCGTTCTTCGCCAGGCCCCACTCGCGGTTGATGATCAGCTGGATCGCCATCGCGCGGCGCACGCTGTCCTCCGTGGGCGTCGTGATCGCTTCGTCGAACGCGTTCGTGTGCAGGCTGTTGCAGTTGTCGTAGATCGCGATCAGCGCCTGCAAGGTGGTGCGGATGTCGTTGAACTGGATCTCCTGCGCGTGCAGCGAGCGCCCCGAGGTCTGCACGTGGTACTTCAGCTTCTGGCTGCGCTCGTTGGCGCCGTACTTGTCGCGCATCGCCACCGACCAGATGCGGCGTGCGACGCGACCGAGCACGGTGTACTCGGGGTCCATGCCGTTGCTGAAGAAGAAGCTCAGGTTGGGCGCGAAGTCATCGATGTGCATGCCGCGTGCGAGGTACGCCTCCACGAAGGTGAAGCCGTTCGAGAGCGTCAGCGCGAGCTGCGAGATCGGGTTCGCACCGGCCTCGGCGATGTGATAGCCCGAG
>DATEFR010000024.1:0-5078 GCA_035280545.1 Burkholderiaceae bacterium
CGCCGAGCTGGCGCGCGGCTTCGAAACGGTGCTGGCACCGGTCGAGAGCCTGCGCAGCAATCTGCGGCAGACGGCGAGCACGCAACAGGCGATGGCCGCATCGCTGCAGGAGACGCTCGCGAACATCCAGCGCACCGTCCAGGCGCTGCAGCGCCAGCCGTGCGACCAGGCCGTCAAGCTGATCGCGCGGGCCGACCAGGTCCTGACGCTGGGCTGGGGCAGCAGCGCCTACCTGGCCGGCCTGCTGCAGCACGAGCTGGAGAACTACTGCCCGAACATCGCCAGCGTGGCCCAGGCGAGCGGCCCCTCGCATGCGGCGCGACAACTGGTCAAGCGCGGGCCGCGCGATCTCGTGATCGCGCTGGCGTTTCCGCGCTATGTCGAGGACACGGTCGTGCTGACGCGTCTCGCGCGCGAGCGCGGCGTGAAAGTCCTCGCGCTGACCGACGAGCCCACGTCGCCGCTGGTGCCGCTGGCCGATGTCACGTTGTATGCGCATGTCAACCGGCAGATCGCGTCGTCCTCGAACGCCACCGTGCTCGCGCTGATCGAGGCGCTCGCGGCCGCGCTCGCGCGCCGCACCGAAGGCGCGGTCGATCGGGCCGAACAGATGTCGCACGCCGTGCTGCCCTGGTTGCAGGTGGATCGAAGCAGCAGCACGCGGCCCGCGCTGCGCGGTTCAGCCACGGCCGGCACACGCCGGCGTCGCGTCAGCACACGATCAGGCGCATGAGCATGCACACGACGCAGGCGACGAAGACACCGGTGGTGGCGATCCACGGCGGTGCCGGCACGCTCGCCCGCGCCGCGATCTCGCCCGCGCAGCTCGCCCGCTACCGCGCCGCGTTGGACGAGATCCTGCGCGCCGCCCAGGCGATGCTCGCCGGCGGTGCGAGCGCACTCGACGTGGTCACCGACGCGGTGCGTCGACTCGAAGAGTGCCCGCTGTTCAACGCCGGCCTCGGTTCGGTCTACACCGCCGAAGGCCGACACGAGCTCGATGCCTGCGTGATGCGCGGCAGCGACCTCGCGTCCGGCGCGGTGGCCGGCGTGCGCACCCTGCGCAACCCGGTGCTCGCGGCGCGCGCGGTGCTCGAGGCGGGCGGCCCGGTGCTGCTGATCGGTCCCGGCGCCGAGCGCTTCGCGCACGAGCGCGGCTGCGAGACCGTCGCGCCCGAGTGGTTCGGCACGCCCGAGCGCCTCGCGCAGCTGCGCGCCGCGCAGGCCGCGGGCATGGCCACGCTCGATCACGATGCGAGTCAGCCTGCGAACCACGAGGCCGCGGCGCCGCCCCTGGACGAGCGCGACAAGTTCGGCACCGTCGGCGCCGTCGCGCTCGATGCGCAGGGCCATCTCGCGGCGGCGACCTCGACCGGCGGCATGACCAACAAGCGTCCCGGCCGCGTCGGCGATTCGCCGCTCGTCGGTGCCGGCTGCTATGCGAACGACCGGACGGTGGCGGTCTCGTGCACCGGCGTCGGCGAGGCGTTCATCCGGGCGGTCGCGGCCCATGACGTGTCGGCGCTGATCGAATACGGCGGGCTGCCGCTGCAGCAGGCGGCACAACGTGTCGTGATGGACAAGCTGCCGCCGCTGGGCGGCCGCGGCGGCCTGATCGCGATCGATGCGCACGGCGCGGTCACGCTGCCGTTCAACACCGAGGGCATGTACCGCGGCTACGCACGCGTCGGCGAAGCGCCGGTGTCGGCCGTCTATGCCGACGAGATCATGGCGGCCCCGCGATGACGACGGCCACTGTTCCAAGCGCGACCGCGACCGCCACGGCCCGCCGCGTGCTCGAGGTCCGCAATCTCAGCGTCAGCTTCGCAAGCGCGGCGACGCAGCGCATCCACGCCGTGCGTTCGCTGGGCTTTCATGTCGATGCCGGCGAGACGCTCGCGATCGTTGGCGAGTCGGGCTCGGGCAAGTCGGTCTCGTCGCTGGCGCTGATGCGCCTGATCGAGCACGGCGGCGGCCGCATCGACAGCGGCGAGCTGTGGCTGACGCGGCGCAACGGCGAGCGCCTCGATCTTGCGCAGGCCGACGCGAGCCGGATGCGCGCGCTGCGCGGCGCCGACCTCGCGATGGTGTTCCAGGAACCGATGACCTCGCTGAACCCGGTGTTCACGGTCGGCGAGCAGGTGGCCGAATCGATCCGCCTGCACCAGGGGTTCGCGCAGCGCGAGGCGATGGCCGAGGCATTGCGCCTGTTCGATCTGGTGCGCATTCCCGAAGCGCGCGAGGTGCTGGGGCGGCATCCGCACCAGCTCTCCGGCGGCATGCGCCAGCGCGTGATGATCGCAATGGCGCTGGCCTGCCGGCCGGCGCTGCTGATCGCCGACGAGCCGACGACCGCGCTGGACGTGACCATCCAGGCGCAGATCCTCGCGCTGATCCAGCAGCTGCAGCGCGATCTGGCGATGGGCGTGATCTTCATCACCCACGACATGGGCGTGGTCGCCGAGATCGCCGACCGCGTGCTCGTGATGCAGCGCGGCGACAAGGTCGAGGAAGGCGAATGCCGAGCGCTGTTCGCGCGGCCGACGCAGCCGTACACGCAAGCGCTGCTGGCGGCGGTGCCGCGCCTGGGCGCGATGAGCGGGCAGGCGCTGCCGGCTCGCTTTGCGCTGCCGGGCACGCAGGACGACGACACCGCCACGCTGCCCGACAGCGTGCGTGCCGACCAGCCGCCGGTGCTGAGCGTGCGCGGGCTGGTCACGCGCTTCCCGCTGCGCAGCGGGATCTTCGGCCGGGTGCGGCGCCAGGTGCATGCGGTCGAGCAGATCAGCTTCGATCTGAAGGCGGGCGAGACGCTGTCGCTGGTCGGCGAATCGGGCTGCGGCAAGTCGACGACCGGGCGGTCGCTGGCACGGCTGATCGCGCACCAGGCCGGTCGCGTCGAAGTGGCGGGGCGCGACATCGCGCCGCTGCGCGGAACGGCGCTGCAGGCCTTGCGCCGCGACATCCAGTTCGTGTTCCAGGATCCGTATGCGTCGCTCGATCCGCGCCTGACGGTGGGCTACGGCGTCATGGAGCCGCTGCTGATCCACAAGCTGATGCCGGCGCGACAGGCCGAGGAGCGCGTGCGCTGGCTGCTGAACAAGGTCGGCCTGCCGGCCGAAGCCGCGCATCGTTATCCGCACGAGTTCTCGGGCGGGCAGCGCCAGCGCATCGCGATCGCCCGCGCGCTCGCGCTGAACCCGAAGATCGTGATCGCCGACGAGGCGGTCTCGGCGCTGGACGTGTCGATCCGCGCGCAGATCATCAACCTGCTGCTGGACCTGCAGCAGGAGTTCGGCATGGCCTATCTGTTCATCTCGCACGACATGGCCGTCGTCGAGCGCATCAGCCATCGCATCGCGGTGATGTACCTGGGCCAGATCGTCGAGCTCGGCCCGCGCCGCGCGGTGTTCGAGGATCCGCAGCACCCCTACACGCGGCGCCTGATGTCCGCGGTGCCGGTGGCCGACCCGACCCGCCGGCGGATGCGCGAGTTGCTGGCCGACGAGATCCCGAGCCCGGTGCGCGCGCTCGGCGACATGCCGCAGGTGGCGCCGTTGCACGAGGTCGCACCGGGGCATTTCGTCGCTCGGCATCCTGTCGGCGGCGCGTACTGACCTTTCCTTCTTCCCCACGTTCGTTCCAGCAAGGAGAACTTCGATGAACCGACCGCACGTTTCCCGACTCGCCGTTGCGCTGGCCGTTGCCGGCGCTTCCTTCGCCGCACACGCCGCCAAGGACGTGGTCGTCGCCGTGCAATCGACGTTCACGACGACCGACCCCTACGACGCGAACGACACGCTGTCGCAAGCGGTGGCCAAGTCCTTCTACCAGGGCCTGTTCGGCTTCGACAAGGACATGAAGATGGTGCCGGTGCTGGCCGAGAGCTACGCCGCGAGCAAGGACGGCCTGACCTACACCGTCAAGCTCAAGAGCGGCATCAAGTTCCACGACGGCACGCCGTTCAACGCCGAGGCGGTCAAGGTCACGTTCGAGCGCGTGATCAACCCCGACAACAAGCTCAAGCGCTACAACCTCTACAAGAACATCGCGAAGATCGAGGCGCTCGACCCGGCCACCGTGCGCTTCACGCTGAAGGAGCCGTTCTCGCCGTTCATCAACACGCTGGCGCACCCGTCGGGCGTGATCATCTCGCCGGCGGCGCTCGCGCAATACGGCAGCAAGGGCATCGCGCAGCACCCGGTGGGCACCGGCCCGTTCAAGTTCGTCGAGTGGAAGGCGACCGACTACATCAAGGTCGCGAAGTTCGACGGCTACTGGCGCAAGGGCTACCCCAAGGTCGACAGCATCACCTGGCGCCCGGTGGTCGACAACAACACGCGCGCCGCGGTGATGCAGACCAACGAGGCGCACTTCGCGTTCCCGATGCCGCCCGAAGCGGTCGAGACGCTGTCGAAGAAGCCCAGCCTGGAGGTGACGGTCGCGCCGTCGATCATCCACCGCTACATCTCGATGAACACCAAGCAGAAGCCCTTCGACAACCCGAAGGTGCGCGAGGCGATCAACTACGCGATCAACAAGGACGCGCTGATCAAGGTCGCGTTCGCCGGCAACGCGGTGCCGGCCGAAGGCGTGCTGCCGCAGGGCGTCGAGTACGCGGCCAAGCTGGGGCCCTGGCCGTACAACCCGGCGAAGGCGCGCGAGCTGCTGAAGGAGGCCGGTTATCCGAACGGCTTCGAGTCGGCGCTGTGGTCGGCCTACACGTACACGACCGCGCAGAAGGTGATCCAGTTCGTGCAGCAGCAGCTCGCGCAGGTCGGCATCAAGGTGCAGGTGCAGGCGCTCGAGGCCGGCCAGCGCGTCGAACGCGTCGAGAGTGCGCAGGACCCGGCGACCGCGCCGGTGCGCATGTACTACGTCGGCTGGTCGTCGTCGACCGGCGAGGCCGACTGGGCGATGCGCCCGCTGCTCGCGTCGGAGTCGTTCCCGCCCAAGCTGTTCAACACCGCGTACTACAAGAGCGACGCGGTCGACACCGACATCGCGAAGGCGCTGGTCACGACCGACAAGGCCGAGAAGGCGCGCCTGTACACCGACGCGCAGAAGCAGATCTGGAA
>DATEFR010000025.1:0-5601 GCA_035280545.1 Burkholderiaceae bacterium
GGTCGGCCCACAGCGCGTTGAACTCGCGCGCGACATCGGTGTTGGCGACGAAAGCCTCGGCCAGGCCCATCACGCGCGGGCCGATCAGGAACGCGCCGTCGCTCTGGCGGCGCAGGTAGCCGTAGCTCATCAGCGTGTTGCACAGCCCGTGCACGCTGCTCTTGGGCAGCGCGAGCTCGTTCGCGAGCCGCGCCAGGCTCATGGGTTCGCGCACCTTTGCGAGCTGCTCGAGCAGCGTCAGCGCACGCGACACCGCGGGGACCAGTGCGGTTCCCGGCGCGGCGCCGCCGGGAATCGGCAGCGCGCGAGAAGCAGGCGTCGGCGTGTGGGCGCGAGGATGCATCGAGGGGACGAGACGGAAGACAGCGGGATCGCCGCAAGCCGAAGTCGCTCGTCGAACAGCGGCGTCGGGGTCACCGAGGCGAACGTTCAACAGGCTGAATGCTCTTCAGCGAACTGGACGCGCGAGTCTACGAACTGGCGGCGCGAACGCCATCCCCCCGCCCGTGTAATCACGGGTTAGTCCTGTCAGTATTTGCCCGAGGACGTGACCCGGCCAACCGCCCACAACCCGGCGACGATCGCCATCGTGCAGCCGGCCTGCTGCAGCAGCGTCAGGCGATGCGCGTTCCACAGGAACAGCACGGTCGCCGCGATCATCGCGACGAACAGTGCGAAGGCCAGCCCCTTTGCCGCGCGCGACATAGTCGGGTCGTAGCGCTGCACGGCCGCGAGATCGAACGCCGGCTTCGGCCAGCGCGCCGCGACATCGGCCGGGCGCCACCCCGGGTGCATGAACCAGACCCGCAGCTTGTCGCCCCAATGCGCGGCGCGCCACGAGTCCTTCGCGAGCTCGGCGTAGTACTGCAGGTTCGCCCACACCGGGTTCCAGCTGCGCAGCGGGCCGCGCGTGCCGTAGACGATGGGCTCGGCATCGTCCTCCTCGATGAAGCTGCCGAACAGGCGATCCCAGACGATCAGGATGCCGCCGTAGTTCTTGTCCAGGTACCGGTCGTTGACGGCGTGGTGCACACGGTGGTTGCTGGGTGCGCAGAACCAGCGGTCGAACCAGCCCAGCTTGCCGATCTGCTGCGTGTGCACCCAGTACTGGTACAACAGGTCGATCAGCGCGACCACGCCGAACACCAGCGGCGGGAAGCCGAGCACCGCCATCGGCAGGTAGAACAGCCAGCCGGCGACCCAGCCGCTCGAGGTCTGGCGCAGCGCGGTCGAGAGGTTGTAGTCCTCGCTCTGGTGATGCACGACATGCGCCGCCCACAACAGCGCGACCGTGTGGCCGACGCGGTGGTGCCAGTAGTAGCACAGGTCGTACAGCAGCAGCCCGATCAGCCAGACCCACGGCGCGTCGGCCGGCAGCCGCCACGGCGACGCATGCTCGAACACCAGCGTGTAGATCGCGACCGTCAGCAGCGTGCCGAACACGCCGACCAGCTGGCTCATGATCCCGAGACCGATGCTGTTCAGCGCATCGTTGAGCCGGTAGGTATTGCGACCGCGGCGCCAGCCGATCGCGAACTCGAGCCCGATCAGCAGGAAGAACACCGGCGTCGCGAGGACGATGATCTGCGGGCCGGTCATGGCGCCTCGGCTGGGTGGTTTGTCTCCTGGCCGGGAGCTTAGCTCACACAACCGCGCGCATCGATCGGCCAGACGGCATCGACGACACCCTCGGCCAAGCCGCCGCGCACGACGACATAACGGTCGTGCAGGTTGACGGTCGGGTCGCAGTGCCCGGGCACCAGCCAAACGGTATCGCCGAGGTCGGGCAACGGCGCGGCGGCGTTCGAACCGTGCGATGCACGCAGCCGCAGGATGCCGTGCTCGTCGCCGCCGTTGCCGAACTCGAGGTCGTCGCGCTGCCAGACCTTCGGCAGCCCCGAGTCGATCGCATGCGCCTTGTGCCCGGCATCGACGACGGCGTGCGCGCTGCCGCGGCTGATCACCTGCGACTTGACGAACAGCGCGTGCTCGAAGCGCGGCGCGTGCGGCGTCGCTTCGTTCTCGGCGTAGTCGCGGTCCATGAACAGGTAGCTGCCGCACTGCAGCTCGCCGTAGACGCCGCTGGCGGCCTCGTGCACGAAGGTGCCGGTGCCCGCCCCGGTCACCAGCGGGCAGGCGATGCCGGCACGCGTGATGCCGGCCTGCGCCGCGCGCACCAGCGCCACCGCATGGCGCAGCGCCGCCTCGCGTTCGGCCGCGCTGCGCAGGTGCTGGGCCTTGCCGTGGTAGGCGTGCAGACCCGCGAAGCGCAGGCCGTGCGAGACGACTTGATGCGCGAGCGCGCCGGCCGCGGCCGGCGCGACACCGCAGCGGCCCTGGCCGACATCGATCTCGACGAACACATCGGCGCTCGCGCCGCGCGCTTTCAGCGCAGCCGCGAGGCGTTCGATGCCCAGCGCCGAATCGACCGCCACCGCAAGCTTGATGCGTGTTGCGAGCGCGGCCAGCCGTTCGAGCTTCGCGGCATCGATGACCTCGTTGCTGATGAAGATGTCGCCGATGCCGCGTTCGGCCAGCACTTCGGCCTCGCTCAGCTTCTGCACGCAGACGCCGACCGCGCCGGCCTCGATCTGCAGCTTCGCGAGCAGCGCGCTCTTGTGCAGCTTCGCATGCGGACGCAGCCGCACGTGGTGCTCGCGCGCGAACGACGCCATCGCGGCGAGATTGCGCCGCATCGCCTCGAGGTCGATGACCAGCGCCGGCGTGTCGACCGCCGCAATGGGCGTTCCCGGCGCCGGCGCGGTCATCACGCAGCCCCTGCGCGCGGCGCGGCCGACGGCGCGCCGTCGCCGGTTTCGTCCAGCGACGCGTCGTCGAGGTGGTAGTCGTCGGCCCAGCCGACCAGCGTGAAGCCCTGCGGCGTGTACAGCAGCCGGTTGATGTTCGCGTTGCCGAGCTGCCACGAGCGCGGCGCGGCCAGCGGAACGCGCGAGGCCGCGCGGTACAGGCAGTCGAGCACGCCGCCGTGCGTGACCAGCACGATGGTCTGCCCCGCGTGCGCGGCGGCGAGCCGGGTCGCCGCATCGACGCTGCGTTCATAAAAATCGCTGAGCGTCTCGCCGCCCTCGGCGCCGAAGCTCGGGTCGCGGCGCCGCCAGCGTGCGCTCTGTTCGGGCCAGCGCTGTTCGATCTCGGTGAAGGTCAGGCCCTCGAACACACCGAAGCCGCGTTCGCGCAGCCCGGTGTCGGTGACGAAATCGACGCCGCAGCCGCGCGCGGTCGGCGTCGCCGTCTGCACGGTGCGCAGCAGGTCGCTCGCGTAGATCGCGTCGACCGATTCCTCGGCCATCGCCAGCGCCAGCCGATGCGCCTGCCAGCGGCCGACGTCGTTCAACGGCACGTCGAGCTGACCCTGGATGCGGTTCTCGACGTTCCACGCGGTCTCGCCGTGGCGCACCGCCAGCACGCGGGTCGCCTGCGCGTGCTCGGCATCCCCGTCCGGCGTCATCCGATCAGCCGCTTGTTCAGCGTGTAAGTGCCCGAGTGCGTCGCTTCGGCCAGCACGTACGGGTAGATCGCCTCGCGCAGTTGCGCGCCGGTGAACTTGCCTTCGACCGGTGCACGCTCGGTCTTCAGCGCGTAGACAGTGAACACGTAGTGGTGGATCAACGAATCGTTGAACGGCGGAAACGGGCCGTCGTAGCCGAAGTAGTCACCGGCCATCTCGGCGTTGCCGGCGAACCACCCGGTGTAGTCGTTCAATCCGTGGCGCGCACCGGCAAGGTCCGCCACCGCCGGCCCGCTCTTGCCGCGCGTGGTGAAGCCGCGGCTGAACTGGCCTTCCCGGATCTCGCCGAGGCTGGCCGGCAGGTCGCACATCACCCAGTGGAAGAAGTCGACACGCGGCAGGTCGGCCGGCACTTCGCGGTCGGTTTTGTTGACGTCGTCGCCGCGGCTCGGCACATCGAAGTCGTGGCAGATCAGCGCCAACGACTTCGTGCCGGCCGGCACCTCGCTCCACGCCAGGTGCGGGTTCAGGTTGTCGGAGAACGTCGCGCCGCCGGCACCGTCCGGCTTGCCGGCGGCGTACCGCACCGGAATGCGCTCACCGTTGATCCAGCTGTCGCTCCAAATCTTCATCGCGCTACCCTCGTCGTCGTCATCGTCGTCGTCGCTGTCATACACCCCACACGATGTCGGCTTTTTCGGCCGACGCACGCTTCATCATCTCGATCATCGGCCAGGCGCGCTGGCGCAGCGTGACGCCTTCGGCCGGCGGCAGCTTCCTGCCCTCGGCCTGTGCTTCGCGCTCGGCCTGCTCGCGCATCCGATCATCGGCGACCAAGGCCTGCTCCAGCGCCGCGATCGCCGCCGGCATCGCGGCGACCTCGATGATGCCCTTGGGCTCCGGCGACTTGCCGATGATGCGGAGAATCTCGTCGCCGTTCGGCCCCATCATGATCAGGTCGCCGGCGGCCTTGGACTTGAACTTGTAGAGCATCGCGAATGTCGGGCCCTCGCTTGTTCGGCGCCCGCCACCGGGCGCGCCGCTCAAGCGTACATGTACCCGCGGTTGTACGGATACGCCGATTGTGCGCCGCGCAGCGGCCCGTCGGCGGCGTTGCCCGTCAGCCGCGACGCGAGCATCTGGAACAGTTGCAACCAGCCTTGCTCGAAGCCCATCGCGCTGCCGGCCAGGTACAGGCGATAGGCCCGCACCACGCTGTCGCGGGTCAGGTCGCGCGCCTGCGGCAACTGCGCTTCGAGAGAATCGCTCCAGGCCCACAGCGTCTTCGCATAGTGCGGGCGCAGGTTCTCGAGGTCCAGCGGCTCGAGCGCGGATTCGGCCATCACCTCGGTGACCTTGGAGACGTGCAGCAGCTCGCCGCCCGGAAAGATGTAGCGCTCCATGAAGTCGCCGATGCCGGCGCCGAGCTGGTGGTTGCGCGTGCCGCCCGCGGTGATGCCGTGGTTCATCAAGAGGCCGCCAGGCGCGAGCAGCCGGCGCAGCTTCGCGAAGTATTCGGGCAGGTTCGCGCGACCCACATGCTCGAACATGCCGACCGAGGCGATCTTGTCGAACGGCTGGTCTTCGGGCAGCTCGCGGTAGTCGCGCAGCTCCATCGTCACGCGGCCGGTGAGGCCGCGTTCCTCGATCAGCCGGTTCACGTGCGCATGCTGGTTCTTGCTCAGCGTGATGCCGTGCGCCTGCACGCCATAGTGCTCGGCTGCCCACAGCAGCAGCCCGCCCCAGCCGGCGCCGACGTCGAGAAAGCGCTCGCCGCTCCGGAGCATCAGCTTCTTGCAGATGTGGTCGAGCTTGGCCTCCTGCGCCTGCGCGAGCGTCATGCCGGCGTCGCGGAAATAGGCGCACGAGTAGAGCCGGCGCGGGTCCAGCCACAGCGCGTAGAAGTCGTCGGAGACGTCGTAGTGGAACTGGATCTGCTGCGCGTCGGCCAGCAGGTGGTGGCTGCGGCGCGAGCGTGCGTTCTGTCGGATCTCCTGCCACCAGCTCAGCGTCGACTTGCTCGCGCCGGTGTGCGTCGGGTCGCGCGCGATCATCTGGGTCGCGATCGTCATCAGGTCGCGCACGCTGCCGCTGAAGTCGAGCCGGCCTTCGACATAGTCCTGCGCGACCTT
>DATEFR010000026.1:0-5061 GCA_035280545.1 Burkholderiaceae bacterium
ATGGTGACCGCGGTGTCGACCGTCAACGTGCCGAAGTTCACCGTGATCATCGGCGGCAGCTTCGGCGCCGGCAACTACGGCATGTGCGGGCGCGCGTACTCGCCGCGCTTCCTGTGGATGTGGCCGAACGCACGCATCAGCGTGATGGGCGGCGAGCAGGCCGCGAGCGTGCTCGCGACGGTGCGCCGCGACGGCATCGAGGCCAAGGGCGGCCGCTGGAGCGCCGACGAGGAGGCCGCATTCAAGCAGCCCATCCTCGAGCAGTTCGAACATCAGGCGCATCCGTATTACGCCAGCGCGCGACTGTGGGACGACGGCGTGATCGACCCGGCGCAGACCCGCCGCGTGCTCGCGCTGGCGATCTCGGCGAGCCTGAACATGCCGATCCCCGACGCGAGGTTCGGCGTGTTCCGGATGTGACGACGGCGCCCGCCCTGGCCGTGGACAGCATCTACATCAGCCCCGAGCACGAGACGCTGCGTGAGCAGGTCGCGCGCTTCCTCGCGCGCGAGGTCGAGCCGCACGCGCAGGCGTGGGAGGAGCAGGGGTTCACGCCGCGCGAGGTGCTGCGCAGGATGGGCGATGCCGGGCTGCTGGGACTGATGTTCTCGAGCGAGTACGGCGGCGCCGACGCCGATGCGCTGACCAACCTGGTGTTCGCCGAGGCGCTGTCGCAATCGACCTTCGGCGGTTTCATCATCACCGTGCTCGTGCACACCGACATGGCGAGCCCGCACCTGCACCACGCCGGCACGCAGGCGCAGCTCGCGAAGTACATGCCGGGCGTGACGGCAGGGCGCACGATCACCGCGGTCGGCATCACCGAGCCGGCAGCGGGGTCGGACGTCGCCGGCATCCGCACGACGGCACGCCGCGACGGCGACCGGTGGGTGCTGAACGGCACCAAGCTCTTCATCACGAACGGGGTGCACGCCGATCTGTACTTCGTCGCCGCCAAGACCGGTTCTTCGCGCCACGCGATGTCGATGTTCATCGTCGAGAAGGGCACGCCGGGATTCTCGGTCGGGCGCGCGCTGAAGAAGACCGGCTGGCTGTCGTCCGACACTGCCGAGCTCGTGCTCGACAACGTGCGCCTGCCGGCGGACGCGCTGCTCGGCGAGCAGGACCAGGGCTTCTACGCGGTGATGAAGAACTTCCAGACCGAGCGCCTCGCGCTGGCCGCCATGGCGATCGGCCACTGCACGCAGGCGCTGAAGCTCACGCTCGAGCACGTGCGCACGCGCCAGGCCTTCGGCGCCCCGCTGTTCGACAAGCAGGCGATACGCCAGCGCCTCGCGATGCTCGATGCCAAGGTCCGCGCCGCGCGGTCCTTCATGTACCACTGCGCGTGGCGGGTCACGCAACGGCACGACGTGGTGCAGGAGGTCTCGATGCTGAAGGCGCTGACCGGCGAGCTCGTCAACGAGGTCGTCGCGGCCTGTCAGCAGTTCCACGGCGGCATGGGCTACATGCGCGAGACCGCGATCGAGCGGCTGTGGCGCGACGCGCGCGTGCTCGCGATCGGTGGCGGGGCGACCGAGGTGATGCTGGACGAAGCGGCGAAGCACTATTGAGCTGAACGAAGGGATCCGAGATGAGCGAATCGACCTTGCAGATCGAGCGCGACGGCCACGTCGCCCGCGTCTGGCTGAACCGTCCCGACGTCCGCAACGCGTTCAACCACAGCGTGATCGCCGAGTTGCGCGATGCGTTCGAGCGTTTCGCGGCCGATTCCACGCTGCGCGCGATCGTGCTCGGCGGGCGCGGCAAGGCGTTCTGCGCCGGCGCCGACCTGTCGTGGATGAAGACGATGGCGAGCTACACCTGGGAGCAGAACCGCGCCGATGCCGGGCAGTTGGCCGAGATGCTGTGGACGATCTGGCGCTGCCCGGTGCCGGTGGTCGGGCGCATCCACGGCGACTGTTATGCCGGCGGTGTCGGCCTCGCAGCGGTCTGCGACGTGCTGATCGCGGCCGACGCCGCGAACTTCTGCCTGAGCGAAGCGAAGCTGGGCCTGCTGCCGGCGACGATCAGCCCGTACGTGATTCGCGCCATGGGCGAGCAGGCGGCGCGCCGCTACTTCGTCACCGCGGAGCGTTTCGGTGCGGCGCAGGCCGCTGCGCTGGGCTTTGTCCACGAGGTCTGCGCGCCCGAAGCGCTCGACGCGAAGATCGCCGAGATCGTCGCCTCGCTGGTCGCCAATGGCCCGATGGCGCTGCGCGCCTGCAAGGCGCTGGTGCAGGACGTCGCGGGTCAACCGCTGACCGCGGCGCTGCGTGAAGAGACCGCGCGGCGCATCGCCGACATCCGTGCCAGCGACGAAGGCCGCGAAGGCGTGCAGAGTTTTCTGGCCAAGCGCAAGCCGGCGTGGGTCGGTTGATCGACACTGTCTCGCCGGCATCGCCGCAGAGGAGACCTCATCATGATGTCGCATCTGAATCTGGACACCGCGCAGCTTCTGGCGATTGCCGCTGCGCTGGGCTGGGCCAGCGGGCTGCGGCTCTACGCGGTCCTGTTCCTGACCGGCATGGCCGGCTATCTGGGCTGGATCGACCTGCCCGGCGGATTGAAGGTGCTGCAGAGCCCGGTGCTGCTGGTCGCGAGCGGCTTGATGCTGTTCGTCGAGTTCTTTGCCGACAAGATCCCGGGCGTCGACACGCTGTGGGACGTGATCCACACCGTCGTGCGGATTCCGGCCGGTGCCGCGCTGGCGGCCTCGGTGTTCGGTGCCGACCAGGCGAGCTGGGCCATGGCGGCTGCGCTGATGGGCGGCACGCTGGCGGCGACCAGCCATGTGGCGAAGGCGACGACGCGCGCCGCGCTGAACACCTCGCCCGAGCCGTTCTCGAATCTCGCGATGTCGCTGCTCGGCGATGCCGCCGTGCCGGTCGGGTTGTGGCTCTCGGTCGAGCACCCGTACGTGTTCTACGGCCTGCTCGCGGTCGCGGTGGTGCTCAGCATTGCGCTGATCTGGGTGCTCGCACGTTTCCTGCGCGCCCTGGCAAGGCGCATCTCGGGTTGGTTCGGAGCGCAACGCGCTCCCATGTTGAGGTGACGATTCGATGTTCCGGAAAATCCTGATCGCCAATCGCGGCGACCAGCCGCGAAGCGGCGCAGCGACGAAGTCAAATCGCGTGGCACGCGCAGCGTGCGCAGGCGATTGAGCCGCGAGGGCACTATGTTCAACAAGATCCTGATCGCCAATCGCGGCGAAATCGCCTGCCGCGTCGCGACGACCGCGCGCAAGCTCGGCATCCGCACGGTGGCCGTCTATTCCGACGCCGATGCCCATGCGAAGCACGTGCAGGTCTGCGACGAAGCCGTGCACATCGGCCCCGCCGCGCCCAAGGAAAGCTACCTGGTCGGCGCGCGCATCATCGAGGCGGCCAAGGCCGCCGGTGCGCAGGCGATCCATCCGGGGTACGGCTTCCTCAGCGAGAACGAAGAATTCGCGCAAGCCTGCGCCGAGGCCGGCCTGGTCTTCATCGGTCCACCGCCGTCGGCGATCAAGGCGATGGGGCTGAAAGCCGAATCGAAGCGGTTGATGGACAAGGCCGGCGTGCCGCTCGTGCCCGGCTATCACGGCGCGGACCAGGACCCGGTGCTGCTGAAGAGCGAAGCCGCGCGCATCGGCTACCCGGTGCTGATCAAGGCGAGCGCCGGCGGCGGCGGCAAGGGCATGCGCATCGTCGCGAAGGCCGACGAGTTCGACGCGGCGCTCGCGTCGTGCAAGCGCGAGGCGATCGCGAGCTTCGGCGACGATGCCGTGCTGATCGAGCGCTATGTGACCCGGCCGCGCCACATCGAGATCCAGGTGTTCGGCGACGCGCACGGCCACTGCCTGTATTTGTTCGAGCGCGACTGCTCGGTGCAGCGCCGTCACCAGAAGGTGCTGGAAGAGGCACCGGCGCCGGGCATGAGCGAAGCGCGCCGGCGCGAGATGGGCGCGGCGGCGGTCGCGGCGGCGAAGGCGGTGGGTTATGTCGGCGCCGGTACTGTCGAGTTCATCGCCGAGCCCACGCCGGACGGCGACCTGCGCTTCTACTTCATGGAGATGAACACGCGGCTGCAGGTCGAGCACCCGGTCACCGAGGCGATCACCGGGCTGGACCTGGTCGAGTGGCAATTGCGCGTCGCGAGCGGCGAGCCGCTGCCGCTGACGCAGGAGCAGTTGCGGATCACCGGCCACGCGATCGAGGCGCGCATCTGCGCCGAGAACCCCGATGCGCAATTCCTGCCGGCCACCGGCACGCTCGAGGTGTACCGCACGCCGGCCGGCGCGGCCGCATTCGATCGCGTGTCGGCAGGGGGAGCGACACGCGCTGCGGTGCGCATCGACGCCGGCGTACGCGAGGGCGATTCGATCTCGCCGTACTACGACTCGATGATCGCGAAGCTGATCGTCTGGGGTCGGGACCGCGCCGAAGCGCTGGCCCGGCTCGATGCCGCGCTGGCCGCCACGCACATCGTCGGGCTGCATACCAACGTCGCGTTCCTGCGCCGGGTCGCGGCCAGCCGGTCGTTCGCGCAGGCCGACCTCGACACCGCGCTGATCGAGCGCGAACGCGCGGTGCTGTTCGATGCGCCGCCGCTGGCGCTGGACATCGCGGCCGCCGGCGTCGTCGCGCACGCCCTCGCGGCCGAGCGTGCGCTCGAAAGCGCCGACCCGTGGTCACGCCGCGACGGCTGGCGGCTGCACGGCAGTGCGACGCGGCGCTTCGATATCCAGGCCCAAGGCAAGCACCACGTGTACACGCTGGAGCGCGCGAACGGCCGCGGCGGCGAGGCCGGAGACATGGTGCTGGTCAACGGCGCGCAGCGCTGGCCGTTCGCCGCGCAGCGCCGCGGCGATGGGTTGCACGACATCACCCTGGGCGAACGCCGCGTCGGCCTGCACGTGTATGCCAGCGGCGAGCGCTTCAGCGTTTTCGCGCCGGAAGGCGCGGCGCTGGTCGAGGAGTTCGACCCGATCGCCCATTCGGCCGACGGCGCCGTCGAAGCCGGGCGCCTGACCGCGCCGATGCCGGGCAAGGTGATCGCGTTCCTCGCGAAGGTCGGCGA
>DATEFR010000027.1:0-9552 GCA_035280545.1 Burkholderiaceae bacterium
TATCCGGGCGGTACGCGGCGGTTACCCCGCTTCGTCGATCTCGGAGGCGACGGTACCGCCGCCCGCCGCGAATCGGAACAGCCCTTGTACGCCGGCTACGCCCGCTCAGGGCCGGCCGGTGCGAGCCCGACCTTCGTGCCCAGCGGCCCGCGCACCGCGGCCGAGGCCTGCGGCCGGCGCGTCTTCATCGCGCTCGCGATCTGCATGGACCGCGAATGCGAGCGCCCGGCGTTCCGCGATCACCCCGATTGCAAGCGGGTGCTGGAGCTCAAGCGGCAGCGCGAGCAGAACTAGGGCAAGCGCCCCTGACTGCCTCTGGAAAGTTGTCTGTCGTCGCGAGCTGTTAGCACTTTTGCTAACATGGTGGTGTGACGTTCGAGATCCAATACTTCCACGAACGTGTGCTTGCGGAGATCGAGTCCTGGCCTGTCGATGTTCTGGCTGACTATGCGCACCTCGTCGAATTGCTGACCGAGTACGGCCCCAGCCTTCGCCTGCCACACTCGCGCGCCTTCGGCGATGGGTTGTTCGAGCTTCGGCCGCGTGGTCGCTCAGGCATTGGGCGAGCGTTCTACTGTTTCATGGTCGGCAAACGCGTCGTCGTTCTGCATGCGTTCATCAAGAAGACGCAAGAGACCCCGGATCGAGAGCTGAAATTGGCGCGCAAGCGCCTGAAGGAGTTGTTGGATGGCTGAGCTGAAGTATCGACCGGTAGCTCATGTTCACGAGGCCTTCCTTGCCAAGGCGAAGGCGCGAAAAGGCTTCGATGAAGCATACGATGCGCTCGCTCTCGAATACGAAGTGGCGAGGCAGATGCTGAACGCCCGAGCGCGTGCTGGACTGACCCAGGATGCGGTGGCCGAACGAATGGGAACCACCAAGAGCGCCGTCTCGCGCCTGGAGTCTGCCGGCAAGCATGCGCCGTCGCTGGCTACGCTGAAGCGCTACGCCACCGCGGTCGGGTGCGATCTGCAGGTGCGCTTGGTGCCCCGCAAGTCCGCCTGACGCTTGCCGCCTACGAATCCAGCGCCGACAGGAACTGCTTCAGCTCCGCCGTCTGCGGCGCGCCGAACAGTTGCGCGGGCGGGCCGATCTCGTGGATGCGGCCGGCGTGCATGAAGACCACGCGGTCCGAGACCTTGCGGGCGAAGCTCATCTCGTGCGTGACCATCAGCAAGGTCATGCCCTCGTCGGCCAGCGATTCGACGACGCGCAGCACTTCGCCGACCAGCTCCGGGTCCAGCGCCGAAGTGATCTCGTCGCACAGCAGCACGGCGGGTTGCATCGCCAGTGCGCGGGCGATCGCGACACGCTGCTGCTGGCCGCCGGAGAGCTGGTCCGGTTGCGCATCGAACTTGTCGGCCAGGCCCACGCGGGCGAGCAGCCGGCGCGCCTGATCGGCCGTCTCGGCGTGCGTCGTCTTCTTCACCAGCGTCGGCGCGAGCATCACGTTGCGGCCCACCGAGAGGTGCGGGAACAGGTTGAAGCTCTGGAAGATCATGCCCACGTGCTGGCGCAGCGCGCGCATCGCTTTCGCATCGCCGTGGCGCAGCGGCTGACCGTCGACGCTGAGCGTGCCGTCCTGGAACTCCTCGAGGCCGTTCACGCAGCGCAGCAGCGTGCTCTTGCCCGAGCCGCTCTTGCCGATGATCGCGACCACCTCGCCGCGCTGCACCTCGAGGTCGATGCCCTTGAGCACCTCGTTCGTGCCGTAGCGCTTGCGCAGCCCTTGCACGCGGACGATGGGTTCGGCCGCCGGTTCCGTGGACGGTTGTTCCTTGGATGGTCTCTCGGCAGCGGTTTCAGCGATGGCGGCCATGCAGCTTGTTCTCCAGCGATTTGCTCCATGCCGAGATCGGATAGCAGAGCAAGAAATACATCAACCCGACGCAGGCGTACACGGTGAACGGCCGGAACGTCGCGTTCGTGATCATCGTGCCGGTCTTGGTCAGCTCGACGAAGCCGATCACCGACGCGAGCGCGGTGCCCTTGATCACCTGCACGAGGAAGCCGACGGTCGGCGGCACCGCGACACGCAGCGCCTGCGGGACGATCACATGCACGAGCTGCTCGCGCAGGCTGAGCGCGAGCGCACTCGAGGCCTCCCACTGGCCCTTGGGCACGGCGGCGACGCAGCCGCGCCAGATCTCGGTCAGGTAGGCGCTGGTGTAGAGCGTCAGCGCGATTGCCGCCGCGGTCCAGTTGGACAGCTTCAGGCCGAGCAGCGAGAGCCCGAAGTAGGCGAGGAACAGCTGCATCAGCAGCGGCGTGCCCTGGAACAGCTGCACATAGCCGGCCACCGCCGGCTCGGCGCCGCGCAGCTTCGCGATGCGCGCCACCAGCAGCGCGAGCCCGACGAGCGTGCCGCCGACGAACGCGATCAGCGACAGCAGCACGGTCCAGCGCGCCGCCAGCAGCAGGTTGCGCAGGATGTCCCAGAGGGAAAAGTCGACCATTGTTCGGTGTGGCGTCGTCGTTGTCAGCGGCCGAACAGCAGCCGCGGCCCGGCCCAGTTCAGCAGGCGCCGCAGCACGATCGCGAGCAGCAGGTACAGCAGCAGCGCGACGAAGGTGGCCTCGAACGCGCGGAAGTTGCGCGAGTGGATCAGGTTCGAGGCATACGAGAGCTCGGGCGTCGAGATCTGTCCGCACACCGCCGAGCCCAGCATCACGATGATGATCTGGCTGACCAGCGCCGGCCACACGCGCTTCAGCGACGGCGGCAGCACGATGCGCGTGAACACCTGCATCTCGGTCAGCGCGAGGCTGCGCCCGGCCTCGATCTGGCCGCGCGGCGTGGTCGCGATGCCGGCGCGCACGATCTCGCAGGCATAGGCGCCGAGGTTGATCACCATCGCGAGCACCGACGCCGCCTCGGCCGAGAGCCTGACGCCCAGCCCGGGCAGCCCGAAGAACACGAAGAACAGCTGCACGATGAACGGCGTGTTGCGGATCAGCTCGACATACGCGCCGACGAGCGCGCGCAGCCAGGCCGCGCCGTGCAGCCGCGCCCACGCGCAGGCGATGCCCAGCGCGACGCCCACGGTTGCCGAGACCGCGGTCAGCACGACGGTGACGCCCACGCCCTTGGCCAGGAGCGGCCATTCGGCGAGCACCGCGCCGAAGTCGAAGCTGATCATGCCGCGTTGGCCCTCACCCTAGCCCTCTCCCGCAAGCGGGAGAGGGGACAAGGCAAGAGAGTGGGGGTGAGGGTGCCTCACGGCAGCTCGCCGACCGGGCGGCCCAGCCACTTCAGCGACAGCTTGTTCAGCTCGCCGCTCTTCTTCGCGTCGGCAATGATCTCGTTGACCTTGTTGCGCAGCTTGTCCTCGCCCTTGGCGACGCCGATGAAGTTCGGCGAATCCTTCAAGAGCAGCTTGAACTCGGTGTTGAGCTGCGGGTTCTTCGCCATCATGTTGCCGGCGACCGAGGCGCCCAGCGCGACCAGCTGCACCTGGCCCGAGACATACGCGGCGATCGTCGCGTTGTTGTCCTCGAAGCGCTTGACGTCGGTGCTGGCCGGCTGGATCTTGCCCAGCTCCTGGTCTTCCATCGCGCCGCGGGTCACGCCCACGCTCTTGCCGGCGAGGTCGGCGGCCGACTTCACGGCGATGGGTTTCGGCCCGAACACGGCCTGGAAGAACGGCGAGTACGCGCTCGTGAAGTCGATGACCTTCTCGCGTTCGGGGTTCTTGCCCAGCGTGGAGATCACCAGGTCGGCCTTCTTGGTCTGCAGGTAGGGAATGCGGTTGGCGCTGGTCACCGGCACCAGCTCGACCTTGACGCCCAGCTTCGCGCCGATCAGGTTGGCCATGTCCACGTCCAGCCCCTGCGGCTGCAGGTCCGTGCCGACGTAGCCATACGGCGCCGAGTCGGTCGGGATCGCGATCGCGATGCTCTTCTTCGCGAGGATTTCGTCGAGTGCGTTCTGCGCCAGCACCGGCATGGCCGACAACGCGCCGGTGGCCAGCGCGGAGGCGACGAACAGGGATTTCAGGAACGAGCGAGGTGTCATCTGGTTATGTCCTAGGGGAAACGGGGTCGCCGGAGGGCTGATGCAAGCTTCGTGCCTCGCCGGCCCGAGGCCGGTGCCGGCGAGAGTATCGCCGTGAAAAGCGCCGCGGCAAGCGTCGCCGGCCGCGCTGTCAGAAGCGCGACGGCAGCGGCTCGCGCAGCCGCATCAGCGTGCGCTGCAGCACCTTCGCGTCCGAGCTGGCGCGATGGCGCTGCAGCCGCATCTCCTGGGTCACCTGGCGCTTCAGCACGTCCCAGTACGCGAGCTCGCGCTCGCTCAGCAGCACGCGCAGGTTCTCGAGGCGGAAGTTCGGGATCAGGCCGGCGGCCTCGAACAGCGTGGCGAGCCAGGTGTAGTCGTGGGCCCAGCCGTCGCAGTACAGCACCTGGCCCTCGAGGTGCTCGTTGAGGTGCTGCGCGACCTCGGCTACGTCGCGGCCGTGCGACTGCACGGTGGCCTGGGCGATGCGGTGCACACGCTCGGCGTCCGGGTCCCAGTGGGTCCAGCCCGGGACCGGGCGGATCAGGCTGCAGTAGGTCTGTCCGTCCGGCAGCACATAGCCGACCTCGATCGGATAGCTGTCGCGGCCGAAGCCGGACGCCTCCATGTCGAGCACGGCCGGCGGAGGCGGCGCGTTCTCGTCGAGGTTCGCGTAGAAGCTGTCCCACTGCGACGACATGCGCGCAAGCATAGGTCAGCGCGGCGCTGTGCGCGAGCCCGTGTTTCTTGGGGGTCGTTCGAAGGCGTCGCGCAGGTGACAGCGGCTGCGGGTTCCCGCCGTTGGTCGGGCGCTCACCCTGCGCTATACCTCGACAGCCGTCCCGCTTGCGGGTCCCGCCGGAGTTTTCTCTTGACGACCGATGCCCACCCGACCCTGCCGCCGCGCCCGCACCACAAGATCTGGCCGAAGCGGCTGCCGCGCGAGCTGACGCTGCCCGACACCACGCTGTTCTTCAACCTCGAGGTCTCGGCCAAGCGCTTCCCGAACAAGCCGGCGTACCTGTTCTTCGGCCGCGCGTTGACCTACGCGCAGCTCAAGGGCCAGGCCGAGGCGTTGGCCGGCTGGCTGCACAGCGTCGGCGTCGCGGCCGGCGACCGGGTCGCGATCTTCATGCAGAACTGTCCGCAGTTCGCGGCGGCGTACTACGGCGTGCAGCGGGCGAACGCGGTGGTCGTGCCGGTCAATCCGATGAACAAGGCGGACGAGTTCCAGCACTACATCGTCGATCCGCAGACCAAGGTCGTGATCTGCAGCGCCGACCTCGCGGCGATCGTCGCGAGCGCGAACGCCGCGCTGCCCGAGGCGCAGCGCCTGCGCGCGATCCTCGTCACGCGCTACACCGATGCGATGCCCGAAGGAGCGCTCGCCTCCGACGACGCGCCGTCGCCGGCCATCGAGGCGTGGCTGCGCAGCGACCCGCCGCTGCCCGATGGCGCCGTCCGCTGGACCGATGCGCTGGCGCGCGATCTCGCACCCGGCCCGCAGACCGCGCAGCCCGACGATCTCGCAATGCTGCCCTACACGTCGGGCACCACCGGCGCGCCCAAGGGCTGCATGCACACGCACCGCACGCTGATGGCCAACTGCAGCGGCGGCGGCCTGTGGAGCAGCGCGAGCGCCGAGACCGTCAGCCTCGCGGTCGTGCCGATGTTCCACATCACCGGCATGCTGTACTACGTGCTCGGCAACATCGCGATCGGCTGCACCAGCGTGATCCTGCCGCGCTGGGACCGCGAGCTCGCCGGCCGCCTGATCTCGAAGTACCGGATCACGCACTGGACCTGCATCCCGACGATGATCATCGACCTGTTCGGCAGCCCGAACTACAAGAGCTTCGACCTGAGCAGCCTCGCCTACCTCAGCGGCGGCGGCGCCGCGATGCCGCAGGCGGTCGCGCAGCGGCTGCGCGACGAGTTCGGGCTCACGTTCGCCGAGGGTTATGGCCTGACCGAGACCGCCGCGCCCACGCATGCGAACCCGCCGGAGCGCGCGAAGCTGCAGTGCCTGGGCATCCCGATCTTCGGCGTCGATTCGCGCGTCGTGGACCCGATCACGCTGCAGGAGCTGCCGCCTGGCGAAGTCGGCGAGATCATCACGCGCGGCCCGATGGTGTTCAAGGGCTACTGGGGCCATCCGGACGCGACCGAGGCCGCGTTCGTAGCCTTCGAAGGCCGCAGGTTCTTCCGCACCGGCGATCTCGGCTACATGGACGAAGAGGGCTACTTCTTCATGACCGACCGCCTCAAGCGCATGATCAACGCGAGCGGCTACAAGGTCTGGCCGGCCGAGGTCGAGATGCTGCTGTACAAGCACCCGGCGGTGCAGGAGGCCTGCATCATCGCGGCGCGCGATGCGTACCGCGGCGAGACGGTCAAGGCGGTGGTCGTGCTGCGCGCCGAGGCCCGGGGCAAGACCACGGCCGAGGACATCGTCGCCTGGGCGCGCGACCACATGGCCGCGTACAAGGTGCCCAAGCTCGTGGAGTTCGTCGAGGCGCTGCCGAAGTCCGGCTCCGGCAAGGTGATGTGGCGGCTGCTGCAGGACCAGGAGCAGCAGCGCGAGGCGGCGGCTACAGCTTCGGGATCCGGATCCGGCTGATCATCAGCGAGCCCGACAGCGCGAACATCAGCACCAGCGGATGCAGTTTGTAGCCGCCGATGCGGGCCATGCCGAACCACAGCTGATCGCCGAGCGCGCCTTGCCAGGCCGCGACCGCCAGCACGATCACGAGCAGCAGCGAGGTCGGGATCGGCGTGCCCTCGAAGTACTTCACCTTGTCGCCGCCTTCGGCCAGCTTCTCGGCGGTGACGTTGTAGCGCGCGAGCCGCGAGACGCCGCAGGCGACGAAGAAGCCCAGCACGATGCGGTCGTACAGGCCCTGCATGCCGCAGGCGTACGCGATTGCCGCCGGTGCGACGCCGAACGAGATCACGTCGGCCAGCGAATCGAGCTCGCGGCCCATCGCCGAGGTGCGCTGGCGCCAGCGTGCGATGCGGCCGTCGAGCACGTCGAACAGCAGCGCGAGCGGGATCAGCGCACAGGCGAGCAGCAGGTGGAACACCGCCTTGGTCTGCAGATACGACATCACCGAGAACAGCGCCCCGACACCGCAGACGGCGTTGGCCAGGGTGAACCAGTCGGCGAGGTGGAACTCGCGGATCATCGCGAAAGGTTTGGGTCGGCTCATGCCGCGAGGATAGGCGATGCGCGTGAACCCTCCGTTAGGCTTCGACGGGCTCAGCCCGAACGGGTGGTGAGCCAGTTCAACGATGCGCCGATTCGCGCGGCCGCACCGTCATGTACAGCGGCTTGCCGCCGGCCGATGCGGCGCCGCCGCGCAGCACCTTCAGCACGCAGTCGCGGTGCACGCGGCTCGCATCCAGCGTCTGGTGCAGCCGGTCGACCGAATCGATGGTCACGCCGTCCAGCCCGACGATCAGGTCGCCTTCGCGCAGCCCGGCCAGCACGGCCGGGCTGTCGCGCTCGACGGTCGAGACGCGTACCGCATGGCGCTGGTCCAGCCCGAACGCGAGCTCGACGCGCCGGTCCAGCGCCAGCGTGATGCCGCCCACGCCCAGATAGCCGCGCCGCACCCGCCCATGCTGCAGCAGTTGCGGAATGACCCAGCTCGCGATGTCCACCGAAACCGCGAAGCTGATCGACTGCGCGCCGCGGATGATCGCGGTGTTGACGCCGATCACCTCGCCGCGCGAGTTCAGCAGCGGGCCGCCCGAGTTGCCCGGGTTCAGCGCCGCGTCGGTCTGGATCACGTCGGGGATCAGCCGCCCGCTGCCCGAGCGCATGCTGCGTCCCAGCGCGCTGACGATGCCGGCGGTGACCGTGTGCTCGAAGCCCAGCGGGTTGCCGATTGCGATCGCGATCTCGCCGCGCTTCAGCGTCGCCGAGCGGCCCAGCGGCAGCGGTGCGAGCGAGCCGCGCGACATGCCGTCGATGCGCAGCACCGCGAGGTCGGTGTCGGGATCGTCGCCGACCCAGTGCGCGTCGAACTCGCGGCCGTCGCTGAGCGAGACGCGGTGGCGCTTGTGGGTCGGGATCTCGTTGCTGCCGGCGCGCACGACATGCGAGTTGGACAGCAGATAACCGTCGGGCGTGAACAAGAAGCCCGAGCCGCTGCCCAGCGCCGCATCGCGGTTGTTCTGCTGGCCGATGACCTGCACCGCGGCCACGCTGGGGCCGGCGCGCTCGACCACGCCGGAGACGGTATCGGAATAGGCGTCGAGCAGGAAAGCGTCGTTGGCACCCACGGGGAATCCTCTGCGTTCGAATCTGAGAGCATCCCGCGGTCTTTCAAGAGCAAATCCCCGGCCGGTGCCACACTCGGCAGCCCATGAGCAGCACGCCCGCCAAGCTGGCCGCCGACTTCGACCTGCGCCGTCTGGACAGCGCGTTCTACGACGACCCGTTCCCCACCTATCTCGCGCTGCGCGAGCACGCGCCGGTCAAGCGCATGCCCGACGGCGGCGTGCTGCTGACGCGTTATGCCGACATCGTCGCGGTCTACAAGGACCCGAAGACCTACAGCTCCGACAAGCACGAGGAGTTCGCGCCGAAGTACGGCGACTCGCCGCTCTACGCGCACCACACGACCAGCCTCGTGTTCAACGACCCGCCGCTGCACACCCGGGTGCGGCGCCTGATCGCCGGCGCGCTGACGCCCAGGCACATCGCCGCGATGGAAGACGGCCTGGTGCGGCTGGTCGACAGCCTGCTCGATGCGATCGAGGTGCGTGCGCGGCGCGGCGAGACGATCGACCTGATCGAATCGTTCGCGAGCGCGATTCCGGTCGAGGTCATCGGCAACCTGCTGCACGTGCCGCATGCGCAGCGCGGCCCGCTGCGCGGCTGGTCGCTCGCGATCCTCGGGGCGCTCGAGCCGGTGCTGAGCGCGGAGGTCGAGGCGCGCGGCAACGCCGCGGTGCGCGAGATGCTCGCGTACCTCGAAGGGCTGGTCGAGCGCCGCCGCGCGACGCCCGGCGATCCGGAGACCGACGTGCTGACGCGGCTGATCCAGGGTGAAGTGATCGACGGAAGCGCAGCCGGCACGCCCGAGAAGCTGCTCGCGCACGAGTTGCTGCACAACTGCATCTTTCTGCTCAACGCCGGCCACGAGACCACGACCAACCTGATCGGCAATGGCTTGCGTTGCCTGGCCGAGTGGCCCGAGCAGAAGGCACGGCTGCTGGCCGAGCCCGAGCTCGTCAAGATCGCGATCGAGGAGTTCCTGCGCTACGAGAGCTCGAACCAGCTCGGCAACCGCATCACGACCGTCGCGACCGAGATCGGCGGCATGGCCTTGGCCGCGCGCACGCAGGTCACGCTGTGCATAGGCGCGGCGAACCGCGACCCGGCGCAGTTCGTGAATCCCGATGCGCTGGACATCGCGCGTGCGCCGAACCGCCATGTCGCGTTCGGCTCGGGCATCCACCAATGCGTGGGCATGGGCCTGGCGCGGCTCGAAGGCCGCATCGCGATCGGCCGCTTCTTGCAGCGCTTCCCGAACTACCGGCTCAACGGCC
>DATEFR010000028.1:0-17970 GCA_035280545.1 Burkholderiaceae bacterium
CCGCGTGCGCGGCGAAGGCTCGCGCACGCGCCTGATCGGCCGCGAGCGCGGTTATCACGGCGTCAACTTCGGCGGCATCTCGGTCGGCGGGATCGTCGCGAACCGCAAGATGTTCGGCACGCTGCTGGCCGGCACCGACCACATCCGCCACACCCACGACCCGGCGCGCAACGCGTTCTCGCGCGGCCAGCCGGCGTACGGCGCCGAGTTCGCCGATGACCTCGAGCGACTGATCGCGCTGCACGACGCCTCGACGATCGCGGCGGTGATCGTCGAGCCGGTCGCCGGCTCGACCGGGGTGCTGCTGCCACCCAAGGGCTACCTGCAGCGGCTGCGCGATATCTGCGACAAGCACGGCATCCTGCTGATCTTCGACGAGGTGATCACGGGGTTCGGCCGGCTGGGCTCGCCATTCGCGGCAACGCACTTCGGCGTGACGCCCGACCTGATGACCGTCGCCAAGGGCATCACGAACGGTTGCGTGCCGATGGGTGCGGTTTTCGCGAAGCAGCACATCCACGATGTGTTCATGACCGGGCCCGAGCACCTGATCGAGTTCTTCCACGGCTACACCTACTCGTCACACCCGCTGGCCTGCGCAGCGGGCATCGCAACGCTGGACACTTACGCCGAAGAAGGCCTGCTGACGCGCGGCTCGCAGGTCGGACCGTATTTCGAGGAAGCGCTGCATTCGCTGAAGGGCCTGCCGAACGTGATCGACGTCCGCAACATCGGCCTGGTCGGCGGCATCGAGCTCGCGTCGCGCCCCGGCGAGCCGGGCAAGCGCGCGTTCGAGGTGTTCCTCGAGTGCTGGAAGCGCGGCGTGCTGATCCGCACGACCGGCGACACGATCGCGCTGTCGCCGCCGTTGATCGTCGAGAACCGGCACATCGACCAGATCGCCGGTACGCTTGCAGATGTGTTGAAAACGGCCAAATGATGGTGTGATGAAGGTCGACTTCGCCCCGCCGGCGCAGCCCGCCTCACCCGCAGGGGCGAGCGCGCAGCGTGCCGTCCCACAGGGAGACGAGCGCCAGGGCGGCGACAGGTCGCAGGGCAAGCCGGTCGTGTTGGTGCCGGCATGCAACCGCATGCTGGGCCAGCATCCGTTCCATGTTGCCGGCAAGAAGTATGTCGATGCGGTCCGGCTCGCGGGCTGCTTGCCGCTGATCGTGCCGAGCGCCCGTCCTGACGATGGCGACGAGCTCGACGCGCTGCTGGCGCTGGCCGACGGCGTGCTGCTCACCGGCTCGCAATCGAACGTGCATCCCCGGCACTTCGACGAGGACGTGCACGACACGACGCTGCCGCTGGACGCCATGCGGGACGACTGGGTCCTGCCGCTGATCCCGCGCGTGCTCGCGCTCGGCATGCCGCTGTTCGCGATCTGCCGCGGTTTCCAGGAGGCGAACGTCGCGCTGGGCGGCTCATTGCACCAGGCCGTGCAAGAAGTCGACGGTCGCCACGATCACCGCGCCTTGAAGGACGCACCGGCCGAGCAGGCCTATGGCATGGCCCACGAGGTCGCCGTCGAGCCGGGCGGCGTGCTCGCGGCCTTGCTGCCGGATGCATCGTTCCAGGTCAACTCGGTGCACGGCCAGGGTGTGAATCGGCTGGCCGATGGGTTGCGCATCGAAGCGCGTGCGCCGGATGGGCTGGTCGAAGCGTTCTCGGTGGACCGCGTGAGCGGTCGCCGCACGCGCGGCTTCAACCTGTGCGTGCAATGGCATCCCGAGTGGCAGGCTGCCGACAACCCCGTGTCGCTCAAGCTGTTCGGCGCCTTCGGCGCTGCCTGCGCCGCCTATCGGCAGCGCCACCGCCTGCCGCGCCACGCCCCCGAACCTGATCGATAGCGGACCGTTGGCGGCGCCCGGCATCCCGCTCGTGCGCCGCCGCGGCAACCGTGCGGCGGCCGCTCGCTCGCGTCGGCGACGCCACCGCCTCCTCTATCAGGTGACCCATCGTGGACAAGCGCAATTTCACTTTCGGCGATCTCGAGAACTGGCTCAACGAGCGGCGTGTGACCGAGATCGAATGTCTGGTACCTGACCTGACCGGCGTCGCCCGCGGCAAGATCCTGCCGCGCGAAAAATTCACCGAGGACCGCGGGATGCGGCTGCCCGAGGCGATCGTCGCGATCGGGGTGACCGGCGAGTTTCCCGAGGAGGGACCGTACTACGACGTGATCCATGCGACCGACCGCGACATGCACCTGCGCCCCGACCCGAGCACGGTGCGCATCGTGCCCTGGGCCACCGACCCGACCGCTCAGGTGATCCACGACTGCTTCGACCGCCACGGCAACCTGATCCCGTACGCGCCGCGCTCGGTGCTGCGCCGCATCTGCGATCTGTATGCGGCCGAGGGCTGGGACCCGGTGGTCGCGCCGGAGCTCGAGTTCTACCTGATCGAACGCAACTCCGACCCGAACACGCCGCTGCGTCCGCCCAAGGGCCGCAGCGGCCGCGCCGAGACCTCGCGGCAGGCCTACTCGATCGACGCGGTCAACGAGTTCGACCCGCTGTTCGAGGACATCTACGACTTCTGCGAGAAGATGGAGCTCAACGTCGACACCCTGATCCACGAGGTGGGTGCCGGGCAGATGGAGATCAACTTCTTCCACGATCATCCGCTGGGCCTGGCCGACGAGGTGTTCTTCTTCAAGCGCACCATACGCGAGGCTGCGCTGCGCCACGAGATGTACGCGACCTTCATGGCCAAGCCCATGGCCAACGAGCCCGGCAGCGCGATGCACGTGCACCAGAGCGTGATCAGCAAGGTCAGCGGCCACAACATCTTCAGCAACGAAGACGGCTCGGCATCGAAGGAGTTCTACTGGTTCATCGGCGGGCTGCAGAAGTACACGCCAGCCGCGATGGCCTTCTTCGCGCCCTACGTCAACTCGTACCGTCGGCTGGTGCGCTCGACCGCGGCGCCGATCAACATCCAGTGGGGGACCGACAACCGCACCGTCGGCATCCGCTCTCCGGTCGCGACCGCCGCGGCACGGCGCATCGAGAACCGCGTGATCGGCGCCGATGCGAACCCGTATGTCGCGCTTGCCGCGACCCTGGCCTGCGGTTATCTCGGCATGAAGAACCGCATCGACCCGGCGCCCGAATGCAAGGGTGACGCCTACCTCTCCGAGTACCAGCTGCCGCGCAGCTTGAGCGAAGCGCTGGGCTGGATGGCCGACGAGAAGGAACTGCACGAGGTGCTGGGCAAGGAGTTCGTCACCGTCTACTCGGAGGTCAAGGAGATCGAGCACGACGAGTTCATGAAGGTGATCTCGCCGTGGGAGCGGGAACACCTGTTGCTGCATGTCTGAGGCCACACATCCGATGTCCACGACCCGCACCACCCGAGACTGGCAGGCCGCCGACGCGGCCCACTACCTGCACCCGTTCACCGATTTCAAGGCGCTCGCTGCGAAGGGCTCACGCGTCATCGTGCGGGCCGACAACGTCTACCTGTGGGACAGCGACGGTCACAAGATCTTCGACGCGATGTCGGGGCTGTGGTGCGTCAACGTCGGCTACGGCCAGCCCGAGTTGATCGCCGCGGCAACCGAGCAGCTGCGCACGCTGCCGTTCTACAACTCTTTTTTCCAGACCGCGAATCCGCCGGCGATCGAACTGGCCGAGTTGCTCGCGCAGGTCTCGCCGCCGCAGTTCCGGCACGTGTTCTTCTCGGGCTCCGGCTCCGAGGGCAACGACACGATCGTGCGCATGGTCCGCCGCTATTGGGACCTGATGGGCCAGCCCGGGCGGCAGGTGATCATCAGCCGCAAGAACGCGTACCACGGCTCGACGATGGCCGGCGCCTCGCTCGGCGGCATGAGCGGCATGCATGAACAGGGCGGGCTGCCGATCCCCGGCATCGTGCACATCGAGCAGCCGTTCTGGTTCGAGCTGGGCCAAGGGATGAGCCGCGACGAGTTCGGCCTGCAGGCCGCGCGCTGGCTGGAAGAGAAGATCGCCGAGATCGGCGCCGACAAGGTCGCCGCGTTCATCGGCGAGCCGGTGCAAGGTGCCGGCGGCGTGATCGTGCCGCCCGACAGCTATTGGCCGGAGATCCAGCGCATCTGCCGCCAGCACGGCATCCTGCTCGTCTCCGACGAGGTGATCTGCGGCTTCGGCCGTACCGGGCGCTGGTTCGGCTGCGAGCGCTTCGGCTACGAGCCGGACCTGATGACGTTCGCGAAAGGCGTCACGTCGGGCTACATCCCGCTGGGCGGCGTGATGGTCGGCGACCGGGTCGCCGATGTGTTGATAGCCCAGGGGGGCGAGTTCAACCACGGCTACACCTACTCGGGCCACCCGGTCGCCTGCGCGGTCGCGCTCGCGAACATCCGGCTGATGCAGCGCGAGCGCATCGTCGAGACGGTGCGCGACGAGCTCGGGCCGTATCTGGCCCGGCAGTTCGCGCCGCTGGCCGAGCACCCGCTGGTCGGCGAGGTCCAGACCTGCGGGCTGATGGGCGCCGTACAGCTCGTGAAGGACAAGGCCGGACCCGACGGCCGTCCGGTGCCCTTCCCTTCCGAAATCGAACTCGGCATGGTCTGCCGCGGCCACTGCTTCGGCAACGGGCTGATCATGCGCGCGGTCGGCGACCGCATGATCGTCGCGCCGCCGCTGGTGATCACGCGCTCGCAGATCGACGAAATGATGGCGCTGATCCGGCGTTGTCTGGACCTGACACTGGACGACGCTGTCGCACGCGGCTGGGTCTGACGGCAAATCTGGCGCGGCGCGGCCACGCTAGACTCCCGGGCGGCGTTTTTTCGCGCCCCACCCTCCTCCAACCGCGACTTTTCCGTAGTCGATAGACGTGCCCATGAGCGCTGGCGCCTTCCTGCAAATTCGCGACGTCGTCAAGGACTTCGGCGGCCACCGCGCCGTCAACAACGTCAGCCTCGACATCCAGAAGGGCGAGATCTTCGCGCTGCTCGGCTCGTCCGGTTCCGGCAAGACCACGCTGCTGCGCATGCTGGGCGGTTTCGAGGCGCCGACCTCGGGCAGCATCCTGCTCGATGGCCAGGACCTGGCCGGCATGCCGCCGTACGAGCGCCCGCTGAACATGATGTTCCAGAGCTACGCGCTGTTCCCGCACCTCAGCGTGTGGGAGAACATCGCGTTCGGGCTGAAGCGCGACCGGCTCCCGGCCGCGCAGGTGGCCGAGCGTGTCGACGCGATGCTCCAGCTCGTGCAGCTCTCGAAGTTCGCGCAGCGCAAGCCGCATCAGCTCTCGGGCGGCCAGCAGCAGCGCGTGGCGCTCGCCCGCAGCCTCGCGAAGAAGCCGCAGCTGCTGTTGCTCGACGAGCCCCTGGGCGCGCTCGACAAGAAGCTGCGAGAAGAGACGCAGATCGAGCTGGTCAACATCATCGAGGAGGTCGGCGTGACCTGCGTGATCGTCACGCACGATCAGGAAGAAGCGATGACGATGGCCTCGCGGATCGCGGTGATGAGCGAAGGCCGGCTGCTGCAGGTCGGCCCGCCGGCCGAGATCTACGAGACGCCGGCAACGCGCTTCGTCGCCGACTTCATCGGCAACGTGAACCTGATGGAGGGCACGCTGACCGTCGACGAGCCCGATCACGTGCAGGTCGCGTGTGCCGACTGCAAGCACCATGTCGGCCACGGCATCACCGGCACCGAGGGCATGCCGGTGACGGTGGCGTTGCGGCCCGAGAAGATCCGCCTGACCCGCGAGCCTGTCGACGTGGCCGACGCGCCGGCGGGCTTCAACCGCGTGCGCGGCACGATCAAGGACATGGCCTACTTCGGCAGCTACACGGTCTACCACCTGCAGCTCGCGAGCGGCCTGGCGCTGAAGATCAGCAGCGGCAACGTCGAGCGCCATCGCGAGCATCCGCTGACCTGGGGCGACGAGGTGTGGGCCAGCTGGTCGGCGACCTCGCCGGTCGTGCTGACGCACTGAGGCACAGCGGCGATGAACCCGGAACAAGCGCCCTCGACACCGTCGAACAAGCCGTCGAACGTCGGCCGCCGTGCGGTGATAGTCGTGCCGTACTTCTGGCTGCTGGTCTTCTTCCTGCTGCCATTCCTGATCATCGTGAAGATCAGCGTCTCGGAGATGGGCGCGGTCAGCGTCAACGACCTGCTGAGCCTGAACGACGGCACGCTCTCGATCAACGCACGCATCGGCAACTACGCGACCCTCGTGCGCGACGAGTTGTACTTCGACACCTACGTCTCGAGCCTGAAGTACGCCGCGATCACGACCGTGCTGTGCCTGGCGATCGGTTATCCGTTCGCGTACTTCATGGCGCGCGCGCAGCGGGCGGTGCAGCCGGTGCTGCTGATGCTCGTGATGCTGCCGTTCTGGACGTCGTTCCTGCTGCGTGTTTATGCGTGGAAAGGCCTGTTGACCGAAAACGGCTGGCTGTTCAACCTCATCACCTGGACCGGAATCGACAAGCTGCTCGCTGCCGCCAATCTGATTCCCGGCCCGGGCCAGCTGATGAACACGCCGTTCTCGCTGGTGCTGGGCATGACCTACATGTATTTGCCGTTCATGATCCTGCCGCTGTACTCCAATCTCTCGAAGATGGACCTGCGGCTGCTCGAGGCGGCCAGCGACCTGGGCGCCACCGCATGGGTCGCGTTCTGGAAGATCACGGTGCCGCTGTCCAAGGCCGGCATCATCGCGGGGGCCATGCTGGTCTTCATCCCCTGTGTCGGCGAGTACGTCATCCCGGAACTGCTAGGCGGCCCGCAGACGCAGATGATCGGTCGCACGCTGTGGGACGAGTTCTTCAGCAACAACGACTGGCCGGTCGCGTCGACGGTGGCCGTCGTGATGATCCTGCTGATCATCGTGCCGCTGGCGCTGTTCAACAAGTACCAGGCCGAGGCGCAGGAGAAGCACGCGTGAAACGGACCGAGCGCCGGGCCGCTCCCAAGCCGGTCCGCATCCCCTCGGGGGATCGACCGACGTACTCGTCGGTCGAGGGGCAATCATGAATGCGGCGGCCTTCAATCGCTGGTTCGGGCGCGGCTGGCTTTCGGCTGGCTACCTGTTCCTGTACCTGCCGATCCTGACGCTGGTGCTGTTCTCGTTCAACGACTCGCCGGTGCCCAACGTCTGGCGCAGCTTCACGCTGAAGTGGTATGCCGCGCTGGTGTCGGACGGCGAGATGCTCGCCGGCCTGTGGCTCTCGCTGAAGGTGGCGGTGCTGACCGCGAGCGCATCGGTCGTGCTGGGCACGTTCGCGGCGTTCGCGCTCGTCAAATACAAGCGCTTCGCGGGGCGCACAATGTTCTCGGGCATGGTCAGCGCGCCGCTGGTGATGCCCGAGGTCATCATCGGCCTGTCGCTGCTGCTGATGCTGGTGTCGGTGCAGCATGCGACGCAAGCGCTCTTCGGCATCGGCTTTCCCGAGCGCGGACTGCTGACGATCTGGTTCGGCCACCTGCTGCTGGGCCTGGCCTATGCGACCGTGATCGTGCAGGCACGCCTGCAGGACCTGGACCCGCAGCTCGAGGAGGCGGCGATGGACCTCGGCGCCCGCCCCTGGCAGGTGTTCCATCTCGTGACGCTGCCGATGATCGCCCAGGCGCTGTTGTCGGCGTGGCTGCTGACCTTCACGCTGTCGTTCGACGACGTCGTGCTGTCGGCGTTTCTCTCCGGCCCGGGCGCGACGACGATGCCGCTGGTGATCTTCTCGCGCGCCCGGCTGGGCATCAACCCGAGCGTGAACGCGACCGCGACGCTGATCATCGCAGTCGTCTCGATCGGCGTGATCGCGGCGAGCTGGCTGATCGCGCGACGCGAGCGCATTCGCGCCCGCGACGTGGCGGCCGCTGCGCGCGCATGACCATGGGCGCGGCGCAGCGGCGGCCCGTGCCTCGTCGGGTCGCGCTCGCCGCCGCGCTGGTGGGTGTCCTTTGCGTGGCGACGCCGCTGCGAGTGCGCGCGCAGACCACCGAGGAGCTGATGCAGGAACTGCGAGCGCTGAAAGAGCGTGTCGAGCAGCTCGAATCGGCCTTGAAGGCGCGCGAGGCGAAGGAGGTGCAGGAAGCCAAGGAGCCGCCCAAGCCGGTCGTGCCGCCCGGCATGACGCCGCAGCAGGTGCAGGACCTGAACCGCTACGCGACCAAGACCGAGACGCTCGCCGACATCCTCGAGGACCAGGGCTTTCGCGGCCTGCGCATCAGCGGCCAGATGGATCCGACCTACCTCTACAACCGGGCGCAGGGTCGCGCCGGCTTCCAGTTCCTGAGCCCGATCGGCGAGGATGGCTACCACTACGACAACTCGCTGTTCGGCATGGCGCTGCTCGACGTGCAGAAGGAGTTCGAGAACGGCATGCGCGTGCACCTCGCGCTCGCGCCGAATCGCGGCGCCGGCAGCGCGGTCGACGACAACGGCCGCTCGATCGTGCACGAGGCCAGCGTGATGATCCCGCTCGGCGACGCGCAGACGCGGCTGCTCGCCGGGCAGATCCCGAGCTGGATGGGCTACGAGCCCATGCTGCCGACGCAGAACAAGCTGATCACGCACAACCTGCTGTTCGACTTCACGCAGCCACGCGTCTACACCGGCGCCGGCGGCCAGTGGAGCATAGGCTCGTGGGACCTGAAAGGCCTGGTCGCGAACCTCGACTCGAGCTTCCGCCAGAGCGGCGAACGGACGCCGGTGCTGGTCTACCGCGCCGACTGGGCCCGGGGCGAGTACCGCGGCTACGGCTTCTCCGGCGCGCACGGCAAGGCGCCGAACCGGGTCAACGGCGGGCCGAACACGACGCTGAACCTGTTCGAGGTCGACGGCTGGTACAACCGCCCCGACTGGACCTGGCAGTGGCAGCTCGCGTTCGGTACTCAGGAGGGCGCGGCGATCGCGCCTGATCCGACCAGCGGCACAGCGCGCGATGCGCGCTGGTGGGGAGCCTCCGGCCTGCTCGTCTATCGGCTGAGGCCGCGTCTCGATGCGGCGATCCGCGCCGACTACCTGAACAACTCGGGCAACGGCGGCGGCCTGTACGGCACCGGCGCCGACGCGCGCGACGGCATCGGCCCCGAAATGATAGGCCGCGACAGCACCGGTCGCCTGCTGTTCCGCAATCCGGATTTGGGCGCGAGCCGCCTCGCGCTGTCGCTGGGCCTGATCTACCAGTTCAATGCGAACGTCACGTTCAAGGCGGAGTACCGGCTCGACCGCGCGACGCTGCCGGTGTTCGAGGATGTCGATGACGGCACCTTCCGACGCAGCAACCACCTGCTCGGCGCATCGATGGTGTTGAGCTTCTGATGATGGCGGCGAACGAACGTGGCGTGGCGGCGCATCACGCGCCGTGGCTGTCGTACCTGTGCCTGGGCGCGAGCATGGCGCTGGTCGGCAGCTATGTCGGGCTGTCGAAGATCCTCGTCGTCGTGTTTCCGGTGTTCCTGCTGGCGTGGTTGCGCTTCGGCATCGCGGCCGTCGCGATGGCCGGCTGGGTCAGGCGCGGCGCCGGCGACACCGCAAAACTGAGCGGCCATGACCGCTGGCTGCTGTTTCTCGAATCGTTCTTCGGCAACTTCCTGTTTTCGGTCTGCATGCTGTTCGGCGTCGCATCGACCTCGGCGCTCGCGGCCGGCGTCATCATGGCCGGCATCCCTGCCGCGGTGGCGCTGCTGTCGCGCCTGATCCTGGGCGAGCGGATCGCGCCGCGCGTGATGTTCGGGATCGCCTGCGCGGTCGGCGGAATCGCGCTGGTGTCGCTGAGCAAGCATGGCGGCGAGGCCGCTCCAGCAGGGTCGCCGTGGGGCAGCCTGATGCTGCTCGGCGCCGTGACCTGCGAAGCGACTTATGTGGTGATCGGCAAGAAGCTCACCGGCCGCATCGGCCCGAAGCGCATCAGCGCGCTGATCAACCTCTGGGGCTTGCTGCTGGTGCTGCCGTTCGGCGTGTGGCAGGCGCTGCGCTTCGACTTCGCGGCGGTGCCGGCCGCTTCGTGGTGGCTGCTGCTGTTCTATTCGATCGCTGCGAGCATGGTCACCGTCTGGCTGTGGATGACCGGGCTCAAGCACGTGCCGGCCTCGTCGGCCGGCGTGTTCACGGTGATGCTGCCGGTCAGCGCCGCGGCGGTCGGCGTGGTCTTCCTAGGCGAGCGCTTCAGCGCGGCGCAGGCGGCCGCATTCGGGCTTGCCCTCGTCGGTGTCGTGCTGGCCACTTGGCCCGGCCGCAACGGCGCGCCGGCGACGACGGCCGCGCCGACCTGAACGCCCCACGACGGGCGCGTTCAGGCGTACGCTTCTGCGCCCTCGCGCGCGAGCCGCAGCACCGTGCGCGGCGACTCGTGCTTGAGCCGATGATCCGACCAGACCTGCCGCCAGCGCCGCGCGCCCGGCAGCCCGTTGCGCAGGCCCAGCATGTGGCGCGCCGCGTGCCACCACGGCTCGCCGCCGGGGATCACGACACGCTGCATGTACTCGACCATGCATTCCTCGACCTCGTCACGATCGAAGCCCGGCGGCGCAGTGTCGAAGTAACGCGCATCCCAATCGACCATCAACCAGGGATGGTGGTAGGCCTCGCGGCCCAGCATCACGCCGTCGACCTGTTCGAGCCCTGCGGCGATCTGCGACGCGGTCGTGATACCGCCGTTGAGCACGATGGTCAACGCCGGAAAGTCTTCCTTCAACCGGTGCACGACCTCGTAGCGCAACGGCGGCACCTCCCGGTTCTCCTTCGGGCTCAAGCCCTTCAGCCACGCGTTGCGCGCATGCACGATGAAGACCTCGCAACCCGCCTCGGCGATGGTGCCGACGAAGTCGCGCACGAATTCGTAGTGCTCGCCCTTGTCGATGCCGATCCGGTGCTTGACCGTGACCGGCAGCGACACCACATCGCGCATCGCCTTCACGCTGTCGGCCACCAGCGCCGGCTCGGCCATCAGGCATGCACCGAACGCGCCGCGCTGCACCCGCTCGCTCGGGCAACCGCAGTTCAGGTTGACCTCGTCGTAGCCCCACTGTTCGGCCAGGCGCGCGCAAGCAGCGAGATCGGCCGGCTCGCTGCCGCCGAGCTGCAAGGCGAGCGGATGTTCTTCCGCGTTGAAGGCCAGATGCCGCGCGACATCGCCGTGCAGCAGCGCGCCGGTCGTCACCATCTCGGTGTAGAGCCGGGTCCTGCGGGTCAGCAGGCGATGGAAGTAGCGGCAGTGGCGGTCGGTCCAGTCCATCATCGGGGCGACCGACAGGCGCCAGGGTGAAAGGGTCGAAGCCGCGGGGCGTTGCGCAGGGGTCATGGGAGGAAGAGCGGGGCGATGCGCGTATTGTCCCCTGCAGCACCGATGCCCGGATCGCAATCCCCAGCCTGGTGGGCGCGAAGGCGCGGTAAAACGTCAACCGCGCGGCGACACTGTCACTGTCGGCGCGATGCGTCCGGACCAGGAAAAAGGGAGAGCCGAGGAGTATCGATGGAACCCAGATATCGCGTCGTGAGCTACGGCAGCTTTCAGACCGGCGACACCGACGGGCTGCTGGAGCACGGCCAGTTCGACGACGTGAAGGAAGCCGTGCGCATGGCGCAAGTGGTGGTCGAATCGTCGCTGCGCCAGGACGCGGCGGCCGCCAACTCGTCCGAAGAGCTGGGCCGGCGCTACTGGGACTTCGGCATGATCCCGGTGATCTGGGGCGAGCCGCGACCCGATTTCGATCCGTACACCTATGCGAACCAGGTCGCGCCGCTGATCTGGTCGGAGTACATCGGCCGCGTGACGCACCAGGGCACGCAGTCGCGCGAAGTCCAGTGGGAGCAGGCGCGTGCGCGCCGCGACAAGGTGTTGCTGATGCGCGCCACGGCGCTGGCCGCGATCAAGCATCGTGACCAGCGCCGCAAGGACCCCGAGGCGTCGCCTTACGTGAACCACTCGATCGAGCTCGCCCGCATCCTCACCGAGGAAGGTGGCGTCACCGACACCGCGACGCTGTGCGCCGCGCTGCTGCACGACACGCTCGAAGACACCGAGACCACGCCGTCCGAGCTGACCGCCGCGTTTGGCCCCGTGGTCGCCGGCGTGGTGGCCGAGGTGAGCGACGACAAATCGCTGCCCAAGGCCGAGCGCAAGCGGCTGCAGGTCGAGCATGCGGCGCAGATCAGTCGGCGTGCGAAGCTGGTCGAGCTCGCCGACAAGATCGCGAACCTGCGCGACGTCGCCAACTCGCCGCCGCCAGACTGGCCACTCGAGCGGCGCCAGGAATATTTCGACTGGGCGAAGGACGTGATCGATCGCCTGCGCGGCGTGCACCCGCGGCTCGAGGCGGTGTTCGATGCCGCGTATCGGTCGCGGCCACAGGCGTAGCGAGCGTTCGGCGCCGCGATCAGGCGGCCAGCCGCGGCGAAGATTCCTTTTCAGCCGGGGTTTCCGTCGGCACCATGATCGCCGTCGAGGATTCCGAATGCGCTTCGGGCGAGCCGGCCTGCAACAGCGCCAGCCGACGCTCCAGATCCAGCAGCTCCGCGGCAATGCGGTCGATCATGCCGCTGCGGTTGCCGCAAGACAGCGGTTCCGCGTAGGCCTGCTCCAACTCGTGTCGCAACCGGGCGTATTTGCCCGCCAGCTGGTCGGGGGTCATCACTGCTCCTACTGCACCGCAGTATGGATGACGACAGGTCACCTGTGTGCAGCTCGATCCCGGGTCCTAGCACCCGCGATCAGGGGGGCTGAGCATAGGCTCGCAAAGAACTGTGCGCAATTGTTCACCTAGGGGTTGCGAGCCTCCGTCTGCGGGTATGCTCCGGGCCGCCAACGAAGTACCGGCTGTTTTTCTGCATGGCGATACAGTTCATCGATCACGGGTCAACCCACGGTTATCAGGTGCGTGTCGGACCCCGGCACGCTGCGTTGACGAAGTTCTTTGCCGTGCGCAAGCACGGCGGTCCGCGCCGGGCGCTCGCAGCGGCCCGTGCCGCAGAGGCCGAACTGGCCAAGCAGACCGAAGGCGCCATCGGCAGGACGGGCGCGCGACGCCGGGCGCCGGCCAACAACACGAGCGGCCTGGTCGGCGTGCGACCGCGCTACGTGATGTTCTCCGACGCGCCATACCTCTACTTCGTCGCCAGCTGGAGCGTCAACGGCAAGCCGCGCTGCACCAGCTATTCGGCCGAAAAGCACGGCCTGCTGGGCGCGCTCGAGCTGGCGATGAAGCGCCGCGAGCGGGCCACCGGCGTGCACTACGACATCACGCCGCGCCAGGCCTGGAGCCGCATGAAGCACCTGGTGTCGGCAACGCTGCACTAGCCAGCCGAGCGCACAGGTGCGCGTTTGTCGTCAGGCGCGCGCTGCGACGTTCACGATGCCGGCCGTGAAGCGCGGCCACAGAGGCTCCGGCAGGTCATGGCCCATGCCGTCAATGATGTCGACCTCGGCGCCGGCGATCTTCGCCGCGAGGTCGTGCCCGGCCGCGACCGGCACCAGCGGGTCGTCGCGACCGTGGATGATCTGCACCGGCAGCTCGATCCGGCCCAGCCACGGCGAGCGATTGCCGTCGGCGGCGATCGCGACCATCTGGCGCGCCGTGCCCTGCGGCCGGTACGAACGCCGTACCGCGCGGCCGAGCCGGCTGCGCAGTTCTTCGTCTCGGGCCGGATAGCCGGGGCTGCCGATCAGGCGATAGAGCCGCACGTAATGGTCGATCACGCTGTCGACCTTGTGCGGCTCGGCCGGCCGGGAAATCAACGCGCCGCGGACCTTCAGCGTCGGGCCGGGCAGATGGCGCGCGCCGCTGGTGGTCATCATCAAGGTCACGCTCTTCAGACGCTGCGGGTTTCGCAGCGCCATGTGCTGCGCGATCATGCCGCCCATCGACGCGCCACAGACATGCGCACGGCGGATGCCCAGCGCATCCAGCACGCCGATCGCATCGTCGGCCATGTCGGCGATGCTGTAGGCGCTCTTGACGTTCAGGCCGGCCGCGAAGCGCAGCGAATCCAGCACCAGGTTCGGCACGCCCAGGTGATCGAAGCGCTGGCTCAGGCCGATGTCTCGGTTGTCGAAGCGGATCACGCGGAAACCGCGCGCCACCAAGCCGGCGACGAAGTCCTCGTGCCATGCCACCAGCTGCATGCCCAGACCCATCACGAGCAGCAGCGGCTCGCCGCCCGGCGAGCCGTGGTCTTCGACCTCGATCGCGATGCCGTTGGCCGAAAGCTGCATGCTCGAGAAGCTCTCGAGCGCTTCAGGCCGCAGCGAACGCGGACGCCGGCGCGCCGCCGTGGGGGTAGAACCAGCGCCGCACGCCGTTCGCGTCGAATGGCTTCCACTGCCCCGGCACTTGCGCGAGCCGGTCGGCGATCGCGTACAGCGCGAGCGGGTTCATCCCCATGCCCACGTGGCTCGCGTGGACCTCGATGTTCTCGGCGATCGGGCTCGGCTCGTTCAAGCTGCAGCGCCACGAGACGATGCCGTCGGTGCGTGAATAGATCGAGGTCGTCGGCACCGGCGGCGGCGTGCGCAGCCGGGCCATCATGGCCGGATCCTCGGCTTTCTGGCCGGACAGCACCTCGAAGACGCGCCACGCGTTGGTTGCACGCGGGTGACCGGTGAACGGCGTGCCCAACGTGATCACGCAACGGGCATGGTCGGGCAGTTCCTTCGCCATCTCGCGCGCGTAGAGGCCGCCCAGGCTCCAGCCGATCAGGCTGACCGGGCGCCCGTGCGCATCGGCCAGCGCGCGGACATCGGACGCGCAGCGCTTGAGCACGCCGTCGCGCGGGCCGAAATTGAAGCCCTGCCCCCACGGCCGGGTCACATAGCCCAGGCGATCGAGGAAGCTGCGCAGCGGCGCGGTGGTGAAGTCGTTCGCGCCCATGCCGGGAAACACCAGCACCGGGTGCCCGTCGCCGGACGGCAGCCGCCGCAGCCACGGCGTCGCGGCCAGCATCGCGGCGAACTCCCAGGGCGCGCGCCCTTCGAGCATCATCAGCAGAGCGCTGGGCGCCTGCATGTCGGGATTCACGGAATCGACGGCGGCAGTCGAGGCTGCCGGGTTGGGTTTCGCGCGGTTCGGGCGGGCCATGCGGCTACGGACAGTGGGAACGGCGCATCGTAGCCGCATCCGCGATGGTTCCAATGGAGCGTATGCCCTAAGGCTCGTTCAGGGTTCCCTGCCCTAGGCCAGAACGCGCTGCCGCAGCGCGAGCGCTTCGTTGGCCGCGAGCGCACCCAGCACCAGCGCCCCGCCGCCCAGTACGTGCACGGCCGGCGCTTCGTCGGCGCCCCACCAGGCCCACGCGACGCCGAACACGACTTCGAGCAGTGCCAGCAGCGAGGCTTCGGGCGCGCTCAGGTGACGCGCGGCCGCCACCGACAGCAGGCACGGAATCGCGAGCTGGACCACGCCCAGCAGCGCGAGCAGGCCCAGGTCGTGCGTCGATGCACTCAGCGGCATGGCGAGCGGCCATGTCGCCAGCGCCGAAATCGCGGCGCCGATCAGCACGGCCGGCAACAGGTCGATGTCGCGAGCGTCGCGGCTCGCCTGGATCAGCGTCCAGTTGATCGCCGCGGCGATCGGGACCGCGAGCGCAACCAGCGTACCGAGCAGACTGCGGGCGTCGCTGCCGACGACCTCGCGCGCGTACATCCAGGCGATGCCGACTCCGGCGACGACGATCGCGCCCCAGGTTCGGGCCGCGAGTCGGTGTCCGAGCGCAAGACGTGCCAGCAGCGCCGTCAACAGCGGCGCGCTGGCCATGGTCACGAGCACGTTCGCGACGCTGGTCAACGTGAGCGCGACCATGAAGGCGGTGAACATCACGCTCCAGCAAACGCCCGAGAGCCACAGCGTGCGCCCGCCTGCCCGCAACGAATGCACGAGCGCCGCGCGCCCGCGCAGCGCGAGCAGCAACGGCGCAAGCGCGAGCAAGGTGAATGCGCTGCGCCAGAACGTGATTTCGAAGCTGTGCGCAGCCTCGAGCCGGCGCGTGACGACGCCGGCAATGCTCCACATCAGCGTGACGACGACCATCGTCACGACAGCGCGCGAGTGACTCAAGCTCGGCCCGGCCTCAATAGTCGCTGCCGCTGTCGAAGCCGCTGCCGGGCGCGAGGTTCTCGAACTTGGTCAGCGGCTTCAGGAAGGTCAGCTTGACCGTGCCGGTGGGCCCGTTGCGCTGCTTGCCGATGATGACCTCGGCAACGCCGGGCTCCTTGCTGGCCTCCTTGTTGTAGTAGTCGTCCCGGTAGATGAACATGATCACGTCGGCGTCCTGCTCGATCGCGCCGGACTCGCGCAGGTCGCTCATCATCGGGCGCTTGTCGGTGCGCGTCTCGACGCTGCGGTTGAGCTGCGACAGCGCGATCACCGGGCACTTCAGCTCTTTCGCGAGCGACTTCAGTCCTCGCGAGATCTCGCCGATCACGGTCGCGCGGTTCTCCTCGCTCGTGCCGCCGCTGCCGCTCATCAGCTGCAGGTAGTCCACGACGATCAGCCCGAGCTGGCCGCACTGCCGCGCCTGGCGGCGTGCCCGCGCACGCACTTCGCTGGGCGACAGCGCCGAGCTCTCGTCGATGAACATGCTGACGCTGCCGAGCTTCTCGATGGCTTCCGAGAGCCGGCTCCATTCGTCGTCGCGCAATCGCCCGGTGCGCAGATTGCCCTGGTCGATGCGGCCCAGCGACCCGACCAGACGCAGCGCGAGCTGCGCCGCGCCCATTTCCATCGAGAACACGACGACCGGCAGGCCTTCGACCACGGCCACGTGTTCGGCGATGTTCAGCGCAAGCGCGGTCTTGCCCATCGACGGCCGCGCCGCGAGCACGATCAGGTCGCCGGGCTGGAAGCCCGAGGTCATGCGGTCGAGGTCGAAGTAGCCGGTGCGCACGCCGGTCACGTCCTCGGCGCCGTTCTCGTGCAGCTCGGTCACGCGGTCGAGCAGCTGCACGACCAGCTGGTCCATGCTCTGGAAGCCCTGCTGCGAACGCGAGCCCTCTTCGCCGATGCGGAAGATCTTGCCCTCGGCCTCGTCGAGGATTTCGTTGACGGCGCGGCCCTGCGGGTTGAACGCGGTGGTCGCGATCTCGTCGCTCGCACTGACCAGCTTGCGCAGGATCGCGCGCTCGCGAACGATCTCCGCATAACGCCGGATGTTCGCGGCACTGGGCACGCTTTGCGCGAGCGAGTTCAGGTAGACCAGCCCACCCGACTCCTCGCCCTTGCCCATGCTCTCGAGCCGCTCGAACACCGTGATCACGTCGGCCGGCTTGGTCGCGTTGATCAGGTGCCCGATCGCCGCGAAGATCAGGCGGTGCTGGAAGCTGTAGAAGTCGCTCTCGGTCAGTACGTCGCCGGCGCGGTCCCACGCGGTGTTGTCGAGCAGCAGGCCGCCCAGCACGCTTTGCTCGGCCTCGATCGAATGGGGCGGAACACGCAGGCGGGCGACTTCGTCGTCGAGCCGCTCGCCCGGAGGCATCGTCCCAGAGGAAAAGACTGCAGACATCGGAGGATGATAGGGCGCACCCAGGCCCACGCCTGTGCGCAACCCTGTGGAAATTCAGGGGTCAACAGTGGAAAACAAAAAGGGCCGGCGCGAGCCGACCCTTTTGCAGTGCGGAGGACGACTCAGTCGGTCTCGCCCAGCACGACGACCTTGACTTCTGCCGTCACATCGGTATGCGGCACCACCGTCACGGTGTGCTCGCCGACCGTCTTCAGCGGGCCGTTCGGCATACGCACTTGCGCCTTTGCGACCTTGAAGTCGATACGGGTCAGCGCATCGGCGATGTCGGCGTTCGTGACCGAGCCGAACAGGCGGCCGTCGACGCCCGCCTTCTGCGTGATGTGCACGGTGCGGCCGTTCATCTTCTCGCCCAGCGCCTGCGCAGCGGCGAGCTTGTCGGCGGCGGCTTTCTCGAGCTCGGCACGGCGGGTCTCGAACTCCTTGATCGCGGCGTCGGTCGCGCGGCGCGCGGCACGGGTCGGGATCAGGAAGTTGCGCGCGAAGCCGTCCTTGACCTTGACGACA